>NZ_CDXDOS010000050.1:0-15989 GCF_978021245.1 Frankia sp. CoBUL1 | reverse complement strand
GGGGCGTTGCGGCCCCCACCGGGCCCGGACGTCCCCACCGGCGCCGAACCCGTCGGGTGGGGACCTGCGGGAGCGCCGGGTGCGGTGGGCTGCCGTTCACCGCCTTCGCGGCGCGTCGCGCCGCCCAACCGGTGGAGGAGAGACGGCCGCATGACCATGCCCACCGCCTCGGACCGGATCTGGACGGTTCCGAACGCGCTGTCCGCCCTGCGGCTGCTCGGCGTGCCGGTCTTCCTCTGGCTGGTGCTGGGTCCGAAGGCGGACGGTGCGGCGCTCGGCGTTCTCGCGTTCGCCGGAATCAGCGACTACCTGGACGGCAAGCTCGCGCGGGTGCTGAACCAGACGAGTCGCCTCGGCGTCCTGCTGGATCCCCTCGCCGACCGGTTCTACATCCTCGCCACCATCGTCGCTCTGACCCTCCGCGGGATCGTGCCGGTCTGGTTCGCGGTTCTGCTCCTTGCCCGCGACGTGGCGTTGCTGGCGCTGCCGCCGTTGCTGCGCAGGATCGGGGTCGGCGTCACACTGCCCGTGCACTACCTGGGCAAGGCTGCGACGTTCAACCTGTTGTACGCCTTCCCTCTCCTACTGCTGTCTGCCGGGGATTCCTGGCTGGCCACCGCGGCACGCCCGGTCGGATGGGCGTTTGCGATCTGGGGTACTGCCCTGTACTGGTGGTCTGGTCTTCTGTACTTCGTCCAGGCCGGCCAGCTCGTCCGGCGCTTCCGGGCGGACGCCCGGACCGGCGCAAGTGGGAGGTGACCGGTGAGAGCCGTCGTCATGGCCGGTGGCGAGGGCACCCGGCTGCGTCCGTTGACCGCGAACCTGCCCAAACCACTGCTCCCTGTCGTCAACCGGCCGATCATGGAGCATGTGCTGCGCCTACTCAAACGGCACGGCTTCGACGAGACGGTGGTGACCGTCCAGTTTCTGGCCTCGATGATCCGGACATACTTCGGTTCCGGTGACGAGCTCGGGATGCACCTGTCGTACGCCACTGAGACGACCCCGCTGGGCACCGCCGGCAGCGTGAAGAACGCCGAGGACGCCCTGCGGGACGAGGCGTTCCTGGTCATCAGCGGGGACGCGCTGACCGACATCGACCTCACCGACCTGGTTGCCTTCCACCGGCGTCAGGGCGCGCTCGTCACCGTCGCGCTGAAATCCGTCCCCGACCCGCTCGAGTTCGGCATCGTCATCACCGGCGAGGACGGACGGATCCAGCGCTTCCTGGAGAAGCCGACCTGGGGGCAGGTGTTCTCCGACACCGTCAACACCGGCATCTACGTGATGGAGCCCGAGGTGCTTGCCCAGGTGCCGCCCGGCGAGGCGGTGGACTGGTCCGGCGACATCTTCCCCCGGCTGGTCGAGGCGGGTGCCCCGGTGTACGGCTACGTGGCGTCCGGGTACTGGGAGGACGTCGGCACCATCGCGAGCTTTCAACGGGCCCAGGCCGACGTGCTCAACCGCCAGGTCGACGTGGAGATCGGCGGTTTCGAGGTGTCCCCCGGGGTGTGGATCGGTGAGGACGCCGAGGTCCATCCGGAGGCGATCCTCAAGGGGCCGCTCGTGGTCGGTGACTACAGCAAGGTGGAGGCCGGCGCCGAGCTGCGGGAGTTTTCCGTGCTGGGCAGCAACGTGCTGGTGAAGAGCGGCGCGTTCCTGCACCGGGCGATCGTCCAGGACAACGCGCTCATCGGCCCGCAGACGAACCTGCGCGGCTGCGTCATCGGCAAGAGCACCGACGTGTTGCGGGCGGCCAGGATCGAGGAGGGCGCCGTCGTCGGAGACGAGTGCGTCGTCCGCGAGGAGGCGTTCGTCTCCCATGACGTGAAGGTGTATCCGTTCAAGACGATCGAGGCCGGCGCGGTCGTCAACACCTCCGTCATCTGGGAGTCCCGCGGCCAGCGGACCCTGTTCGGGCCGCGCGGGGTGTCCGGCCTGGTGAACGCGGAGATCACCCCGGAGCTGGTGGTGCGCCTCGCCGGTGCCTACGCCACGACCCTGAAGAAGGGGGCCACCGTCACCACCGCGCGGGACGGTTCCCGCGCCGCCCGGGCCCTCAAGCGGGCCGTCATCAGCGCGTTGACCGCCGGTGCCATCAACGTCCGTGATCTCGAGGTGGCACCGATGCCGGTCACCCGCTTCGACGTCCGCTCGTCCAACGCCGCCGGGGGGATCATGCTGCGCACCACCCCCGGAGACCCGGAACGCATCGACATCATCTTCCTGGATGCCGACGGCGACGACCTCTCCCCGGTGGCACAGCGCAAGCTAGACCGGGTCTTCTCCCGCCAGGAGTTCCGCCGGGCCTTTCCCGGTGAGATCGGTGACCTGCGTTTCCCGGCCCGTACCATGGATCTCTACATCCAGGATCTGCTCGACCGGGTTGATACCGCCGGCGTCGCCGAGGCGGATCTCAAGATCGTCGTTGATCCCTCGGGTGGCTCGGCGTCCCTGGTGCTGCCGACACTGCTCGGCCGGCTCGGCGTTGACGTGCTCACCGTCAATGGACGCGTTGACGAGATCATCCCGCCCCGCAGCGCCCTGGAGGATCTGCGGGCCACCGACCGTCTGGGCGCCCTCGTCGCCAGCTCCGGGGCGGCCTTCGGCGTGCGGTTCGATCATGTCGGCGAGCGCGTCACGATCGTCGACGAGCGGGGGGACCTCATCGACGATGACCGGGCCCTGCTGGTGTTCCTCGACCTCGTCGCGGCGGAGAATCCCGGCGCGGAGGTGGCCCTGCCGGTGACCATCACCCGGGTAGCCGACCAGGTCACCTGCTTCCACGGGCTGACGGTACGCCGGACCTCCCTGTCGGCGGCGGCGCTGACCGGGGTCGCCCGTGACGACGGCATCGTCTTCGCCGCCGACGGGCGGGGCGGCTTCATCGTCCCCGAGTTCGCCCCCGCGATCGACGGGATCGCGGTGTTCGTGAAACTGCTGGCCCTGGTGGCACGGACCCGGCTGACACTCAGCACCATCGACGCCCGGATACCTTTGGTAGCGATCCTGCGCCGTTCAGTGCCCACCCCGTGGGCGGTCAAGGGCACCGTCATGCGTCGCGTGGTGGAGTCGGTCGACCCGGATACGGGGTATGTCATCGACACCACGGACGGGGTTCGGATCGTCGGTCCGGACGGCTCCTGGATCCTGGTGTTGCCGGATCCGAGTGAGGCGGTCACCCACCTGTGGTCGGAGGGTGCCGACATCGAGGAGGCCCACGTGCTGCTGCAGCGTTGGGTCGAGGTGGTCGAGGCGCGGTAGCCGCGGCACGCGCGGCGAGGCCTTGGTCGGCGGCGCTCGGTGTCCGGTCGGTCAGAATGCCGAATGTGCGAGAACGGACCGGATGGCCACGCCGAGGGCCGGTATGCCCCGGGGCCGCCGGCCCTTCGGATCCCTGCGGCGTCTCCGGGCGGCCCCGTCGCCCCTGGCAGCGTCCCCTCGCCTTGGCCCTCGTCCTCGGCCTGCTCGGCCTGGTGATCGCGACCGGCGCCCGGCGTGCCGCGACGACGGCCGGGGAACGCGCGGAGCTCGTCGCGGCCCTGCGCGCGAAGATCCATGAGCGATCCGCCGCGACCACTGCGGCCGCGACCCGGGTCGGCGAGCTGCGCCTGCGGGTGAAGACGGCGCGGGGACAGCGTGCCCGGGCCGAGCGTGAGCTGGCCTGGGCCACGGCGGCGCTGTCGGATCTCGGGCCGGCGGCAGGCTGGTCCCCCGTGCGTGGACCGGGTGCCCGGATCGAGCTCGCGGACCGGACCGCCCCCGGGCCCTCGGCACCGTCGGCACCTCGTGCGTCAACGGCGCCTACCCCGCTGCGCCCGTTGACCGGGCCCGCCGGTCCCCACTCCGCACCGGCGTCCGGCTGGACCCGGATTCAAGATCGAGATCTTGCCGATCTCGTCAACGTGCTGTGGATCTCGGGTGCCGAGGCTGTCGCGGTCAACGGCGTCCGCCTGACGGCTCTCAGCGCTATCCGGGCGGCCGGTGATCTCATTCTCGTCGGATTCGTACCGGTGATCGCGCCGTACACCGTCGAAGCGGTGGGTGATCCGGACGATCTCGTGCGGCGTCTCGAGGAGTCCGCCGTGATCGACCGGCTGCGGCATCGTCCCGACTCACCGGTGACCTCCCTGTCGGTCGTCACCGTCAGAAACCTGACCCTGCCCGCGGCCGATCCCCAGGTGCTGCGGCATGCTCGACGGAGCGAATCATGATCGCCGTGGTAGCCCTTGCCCTGGGCGTGACGGCCGGCCTGGTGCTGGGCCCGACCGTCCCCGACTGGATGGATCCCTACCTCCCAGTCGCCGTGGTGGCCGCGGTGGACGCTGCTCTCGGCGGCGCGCGGGCCGTCGCGGAGAGGGTGTTCGACAACCGGGCGTTCATCGTCTCGTTCGTCTTCGACGTCGCGATCGCCGTCCTGATGGTGCTGCTCGGCGACCTGATCGGGTTCGGCGGCGCGTTGTCCACCGCGGTGGTCGTGGTGCTGGGCATCCGCATCTTCACCACCGCGACCGCGTTGCGCCAACATCTGATCAAGGTCTGACGATGGCGGTGACCTCGGCAGGCGACCCTTCGGAATCCGGGCCCGGACGGAAGTCCGCATCCGATCCGAAGCCCGATCCGAAGCCCGATCCGGTGCCGGTCTCCGATGCGCCGGTCTCCGATGCGCCGTCGGACCCGCCCACGTCGCCCGTCGTGGTCCCTGTCGCGTCGGAGCCGACGCCGAGCCCGGTTCCGGGGCACGTCCGGCCGGGTCGTTCCCGGACGCGGCCTGCCCTGAGCCTGGTCCTGCTCGCCGGTCTCGGTTTCGCCGTGGTCGCCGCGACCCGGTCCGCGCAGCCGTCCTTCGGACTCGCCACCGCGCGGCCGGACGAGCTCGCCGCGACCCTCGGTGCGATCGGCGCCGTCGACCGGTCCCTGGCAGCCCGGGAGCAGCAGCTCCGCCGGGAGGCGGAACCGATGATGCCGCCCGTGCCGACGTCGGTGCCGGCCCCGGCGGCCGGGCCGGACGAGGTGCGTCGCGAGGCCGACCGGCTGGCGATCCTCACCGGCATAGTGCCGGTCACCGGATCGGGGCTCGAACTGACGATCCAGGACCCTCACCGCGCGGTCGACGCCTCGATCCTCGTCGACGCCCTGCAGGAGCTACGGGACGCGGGCGCCGAGGCGATCGAGATCGCCGGGGTCCGAGCGGTCGTCTCGACCTACGTGGCCGACGAGCCCGGGCGGGGGTTGGTGGTCGACGGCACGTCGATCGCGCCGCCGTACGTGCTGCGGGTGGTGGGCGACGCCCACACGCTGGACCAGGCGATGCGGATCCCCGGCGGGGTGCTCGATACGGTAGCGGCACGGGACGGGGCGCAGGCGACCGTTCGGACCTCCGAGCACATCGAGATCCGTGCGCTGCGACCCGCTCCGAGTCCTCGCTACGCCCGTCCGGCCGGATAGGAGACCCCTGTTCCCCGGGCCAGCCGAGGAACGTGGTTCCTGGTGGAGTTCGCGGCGCGGCGCGGCACGGTATGGCGTCGGGCCGGGCGGCGCAGAGCGGTCCGCGCAGTGGTCAGAGCAAGGGGAGGCGATCTCCGGTGTACCCGGACGACCTGAAGTACACCCGTGAGCACGAATGGATCCGGCTCGACGGGAGCACGGCACGGGTCGGCATCACGTCCTACGCGCAGGAGGCGCTGGGCGACATCGTCTTTGTCTCTCTGCCCGACATCGGCTCCGCGGTCCAGGCCGGTGAGTCCTTCGGAGAGGTCGAGTCGACCAAGAGCGTGTCCGAGATCTACGCGCCGATCGCCGGAGAGGTGACGGCGCGCAACGAGGCACTTGCCGGTGCGCCGGAACTGATCAACTCTGATCCCTATGGGGAAGGCTGGCTCGTCGAGCTCACGGTCGCGGATGTCGCCGACGTCACCGGCCTACTGACCGCCGAAGAGTACGCGGAGCACGTGAAGGAAAACTGAGAGTATCTGGTTTGTGCTTCTGGTGGGTGGTGGGCCACGCCACGCCGAACAACACGGGTCGCACTCTTTTCACGACCGTGCCCGCGATGCACTAGCCTCGGAGTGCACCGGGGCACGATCGTGGACGACCCGACCGTCGCCATGTGATCATCCTGGTGATGGGGGTGGGCTGCGGACGTCTGGCTACCACCATCGCAGTGTTGGCAGAGACGTTCCCGCCGCCCGTCCGGTGGCGGCCGAAGCGGCTGGGGTACCCCGCCCGTGCGGGATCCCGGCAGGAAGCGGACGCGACTGTGTTCTGCACGAGGTGCGGACAGCAGAACCCGTCCGACGCGCTGTACTGCGCGCGGTGCGGGTCTCCTCTGGTACGTCCGGGTGAGCCCGTGGCGCCGGAGAGACCCGCGGAGCAAACGTCGACGCTGAACCTGGCGGCCGCGCTGTCCGGCATCGAGGGCGACCACGTCGACGAGTCGACCGAGCGGGACGCCGTGGCCGCCGTTGACGCGCTACCTCCCGGCTCGGCGTTGCTCGTCGTCAAGAGGGGGCCGAATGCGGGGAGTCGTTTTCTGTTGGACGCCGACATGACCACCGTCGGCCGCCATCCCGAGAGCGATATCTTCCTCGACGATGTGACCGTCTCCCGTCGGCATGCGGAGTTCCATCGCTCGCCGTACACCAAGGGCTTCTCGGTTCGCGACGTCGGGAGCCTGAACGGTACCTACCTCAACCGCGAGCGGATCGACTCGGCTGAGCTCACCAGCGGCGACGAGGTGCAGATCGGCAAGTTCCGGCTGGTGTTCCTGACTGGCGCGAGCTACGGGGGGTCAGCGGCACGGTGACGAGGAAGGACCCACGGTGAGCGGCGGCCTCGCCGCGGCATCGTCGGCCCCGCGTTCGGGCGCAACGCGCTCGGACCAGGCCGGACAGAACGCGAAGGTGCTCAACATCGGCCAGGTTCTCGACCGTCTGCGGGCGGACTTCGCCGACATCACCCTGTCGAAGATCCGTTATCTCGAGGCGGAGGGACTCGTCGAACCCGCCCGTACCAGCGCGAACTACCGCAAGTACTCGGTCGACGACGTTGCCCGGCTCCGTTACGTCCTGCACGCGCAGCGGGAGCGCTTTCTTCCGCTGCGCGTGATCAAGGAGGAGCTGGCGTCGCTCGACCGCGGTGAGACCCCGGTGCATCGGCCTGGACCCCGCGCGCTGCCCCCGCATCCGGCCCCTACCGGCCTGGACGCGTTCCTCGGGGCGGAACGGGTCAGAATGTCGCGCCGGGAGCTTCTCGCCGCCGCGGGGCTCGGCGACGAGGCCCTGACCGAGCTGGAACAGCACGGCCTGGTGGGTCCGATCGCCGGCGGCGGGTACTACGATTCCGACGCCCTGCTCGTCGCACGGACCGTGGCGCTGCTGGCCGGCCACGGCGTGCAGCCCCGGCATCTGCGGGCCGCCCGTACGGTGGCCGACCGTGAGGCTGGTCTCATCGAGGCCGCCGTCGCCCCGTTGCGGGGCCAGCGCGGTGGTGAGGGCTCGGGACGGCACGCCGAGACCGCCGATGAGCTGGCGGCGTTGCTGGTCCGCTTGCACGCGGCCCTGTTGCGCTCCCGGCTGGCGGCGGGACGATCGAGTTGAGACCAAGGTGAGGAGGCTGTCGGGGCTGCGCTCGGAGTGCCTTGCCGGACAGCCGAACCGGTGGGCGCGCTGACGCCGGACGGAAGCGGGGATACTGTCTCCCCTGTGGGGTTTTCTGGCTCCGGTCACAACATCCCGCCCCGCCCCACCTGCGAGGAGGTAGATCGGTGCATCGGCTGGACATCGTCGGCGTGCGAGTCGAGCTTCCGTCGAAGCAGCCGATCGTCCTGCTCAAGGAGGTGGGCGGTGAGCGGTATCTGCCTATCTGGATCGGTGCTGTCGAGGCGACGGCGATTGCCTTCGCCCAGGAGGGCATCACGACGGCTCGACCTATGACCCATGACCTGATGCGGGACGTGTTGCGTGCGCTGCAGACGGACCTGACCCGGGTAACCATCACCGACCTCCAGGACGGCGTCTTCTTCGCCACGCTCGTGTTCGGCAACGGGGTGGAGGTCTCCGCCCGGCCGTCCGACGCGATCGCGTTGGCGATGCGGATGGGAGCGCCGGTCTACGGGGTCGAGGCGGTTCTGGCCGAGGCCGGGATCACCGTTCCCGAGGAACAAGAACAGGAGAGCGAGCTGGAGAAGTTCCGGGAGTTCCTTGACACGATCTCCCCGGAGGATTTCAACACCCCCGACTCCTGAGGGTTCCCGGCTCCCGAGGCTTCCCAGCCCTTGGCGTGCCCGCCTGGGAGCAGGTCGGCCGCTGAGACTTTCAGCGAGCCGTGGCCGAGGTCGGCTGTGATCCACTGTGATCCACAGTGCGGGCAGTATCGGGGCGAGCTTCCGATTTGACCGATCTGTTGAATGACGTCCGCTGGACTCCAGACACGCCGGCTTAGATCATTGAAGGAACCGCGCGTCGCTCCTACGGTCGGGAGAGCCCGACCGTAGAGTTCGTGCCCCTGCCCGCGGTAGACGTGGCGGAACGGGCTCTCTCCGGCTCTGACCTTGCCGGGCCGTGGCAACGGCGTGATGTGCTCTGCCCGGTTCCGTGCCGACGGGTGGACGGGCGGTCCCGGATTACGGGCACAAGGGTGCCACGCCGCGGCCTCGCCGGCCGTCGGTGGTCGGGGAGTCGTGCGGTCGAGGTGATCGTGGCAGGCCGCACGACAGTGGAAACGGTTCGATCGGGCCGGGTGTCCGGGATGGCGGCGTCGGGTGACGTCGGCGGTCGGGACGGATCCGGAACGGTCCAGAGGATGGGGCTGGCATGGCGGCGAAGTGCGTACAGCGATGATCGAACAGGGCCAGCTCTTTCCGGATGAGATTCCCGAACCGCCGGGGGACGACGTCGGGTACCGGGGGCCGACGGCCTGCGCCGCGGCGGGCATCACCTACCGCCAGCTCGACTACTGGGCTCGGACCGCTCTGGTCGTCCCCAGCGTCCGCGACGCGTCCGGTTCCGGCAGCCAACGGCTGTACTCCTTTCGTGACGTCCTGGTGCTGCGCGTGGTCCGCAAGCTGCTTGAGGCCGGTGTGTCGCTGCAGAACATCCGGGTGGCGGTGGAACATCTGCGTACCCGCGGCGTGGACGACCTGGCGCAGCTCACCCTGATCAGCGACGGCTCCACCGTGTACGAGTGCACCTCGGACGATCAGGTTATCGATCTTGTCCGGGGTGGACAGGGCGTGTTCGCCATCGCCGTCGGCCGAGCCCTGCGCGACATGCGTGGCCAGCTGGCCGAACTGCCCTGCGAGCGGCCTGGTCATCCGCCGGCGACCCATCCCGGCGACGAGCTGGCCAGTCGTCGGACCCGGCGGAGCTCGGCCTAGCCCCCGCCCTTATTCGGTTCCGAACTGTCGGTGGTTCGTCGTACGGTCCGCCTCGTGACAGACAACCCGACGGTCCTCACCGAGGGCCTGCAGAAGAGCTACGGCGGCAAACGAGCGCTGGTGGGCCTGGACCTGCGGGTCGATGCCGGCACCGTGCACGGCGTGCTGGGGCCCAACGGAGCCGGCAAGACGACGGCGGTACGCATCCTGTCGACCCTGCTGCGCCCGGACGGCGGCCAGGCCAGGGTCCTCGGTCTGGACGTCGTCCGGCAGGCGGACGCGCTGCGTGCCCGGATCGGTCTGACCGGCCAGTACGCGGCGGTCGACGAGCGGCTCACCGGCCTGGAGAACCTGGAGATGTTCGGGCGGCTCTACCGTCTGCGCAGCCGCGTCGCGCGGGCCCGCGCGGTCGAGCTGCTCGAGCGGTTCGAGCTCGCCGAGTCGGCCGGTCGGCAGGCGCGTACCTACTCGGGCGGGATGCGGCGGCGGCTCGATCTCGCGGCCAGTCTGATTATCAACCCGGCGGTGCTGTTCCTCGACGAGCCGACCACCGGACTGGATCCCCGCAGCCGCTCGGCGATGTGGAGGGTGATCGCCGATCTGGTGCAGGACGGCACGACGGTCCTGCTCACGACGCAGTACCTGGAGGAGGCCGACCGGCTGGCCCACCGGATCTCGGTGGTCGACGGCGGCCGGGTCATCGCGCGGGGTACCCCGAACGAGCTGAAGTCGCAGGTTGGTGGCGACCGGCTGGACATCGTCGTCGGTGGTGACGCCGCCGAGGATGTCCAGGCCGCCCGGGCGGTGCTCGCCCGGTTCGGATCCGGCGCGGCGACGGCCGACGGGGAGACGCGTCGGGTCAGTGCGCCGGTACCGGGCGCGAGCGTGCTGTCCGATGTGGTCCGGGGTCTCGACGAGCTGGGGGTGCCGATCTCCGACGTCGCCCTGCACCGGCCGTCGCTGGACGACGTCTTCCTCGCCATGACCGGGCGCGCTTCGGCCGGCAGCGAGACGCCGCCCGCACGTGCGGGCGGCGACGGCCGTGGCGACACCGGCAACCCTGATGACCGGGACGACCGGGCCGATCGGGACGACCGGGATGACAAGGATGACAAGGATGACAAGGACATGGTGACCATATGAGCACCCTCGAGCTGACTCCGGCGGGGCGCGGGCGGCTGTCGTGGGCCGTCGCTGACGCGTGGGTGATGTGCCGGCGCAATCTGATCCAGACATGGCGGATACCCGAGCTCGTCATCTTCGCGACCATCCAGCCGGTCATGTTCGTCCTGCTGTTCACCTATGTCTTCGGTGGCGCGATCAACGTGGGTGACGGGGTCAAGTACGTGGACTACCTGATGCCGGGCATCTTCCTACAGACGGTGATCTTCGGGTCGATGTTGACCGGCGTGGGGCTGGCGGAGGACCGTCAGCGGGGCCTGATCGACCGGTTCCGTTCCCTTCCCATGAGCCGGTCGGCGCTGCTCACCGGCCGTACCCTGGCCGATCTCGCCCGCAACGTCTTCATCGTCGTGGTGATGCTTCTGGTAGGTCTGGCCGTGGGATTCCGGTTCGGGGAGACCACGGTGCCGGCGGCGCTGGCCGGGTTCGGGCTGATGCTGTTGTTCTCGTACGCCTTCTCCTGGCTGTCCGCCGTCATCGGGCTGTCGGTGAGTAGCGCGGAGGCGGCGCAGTCGGCGGGATTCATCTGGATTTTCCCGCTGGTCTTCGCCAGCTCGGCCTTCGCCCGGGTGGAGACCATGCCGGGCTGGCTGCAGGCGTTCGCCCGGCATCAGCCGGTGACGGTGACCGTCGACGCCGTGCGGGCGTTGTTCCTCGGCGGTCCGGTCGTCTCCGTCCTCCTGCAGTCCCTCGCCTGGTGTCTGGGTCTGTTGGTGGTGTTCGGGCCGTTCGCCGCGCGCGTGTACCGGCGGTCGGCCTCGCGCTGACCGGCGGGCCCGACCGCCGGACGCGGGCCGTACCCGATGTCGCCGAGGCGCGGCTCATGGTCAGGTGCGGCCCTCGGTCTCCTGGGCGTTGCCCAGCGTCGCCTCGTAGGCGAGCCATTCGGCCCGCAGGACCGGCCAGCCGTCGGCGCGCAGCAGGTCCACCACGGCGGGGTCGTCGTCGACCACGACGGCGACCCGACGGCCGGCGCCGAGCTCGCGAAGTTCGGCGCGTTTGAACACCCGAGCCGGCCGACGGTCGGAGTCCGGACGCATCCGCAGCTCACCCGGCGGCAGATCCTGCTCGGTCAGCCAGCGCCGCGTCGCCTCTCTGGAACGCTCCGGCCGGCCGGTCAGCCATACCACCTCGTGGTCTCGGGCCAGTTTGCGGGCCAGTTCCACCCCTTCGGCCAGGGGGGGATCGGCGGGCGCCGCTGCGAAGAACGCCTCCCAGTCGCTGGGACTGGCGCGCAGGAAGCGCAATCGGTGTCGGACGTCGGCCACTACCCCGTCGACGTCGATGACGGCGAGCGGTCGCTGTTTCGCCGCCGTACCTGCCGTACCTGCCGTCTCCGTGCGGCCCGCCGTGTCAGCCGTGTCAGCCGCGTCCGTCACCGACGTTCCCTTTCCACCTGCTCATCGCCGACCTTCGCCCCTTCGATCGGTGCGCTGGCTTACCTGACCGGGACGGTTGCCCCGACGGATCATTGAACACGCGCGGCGCCGTTGATTTGGTGCCGGTCGGGGGTGGCCCGCTCGGGTGGTCCCGGCGTCGCCGTCGTCCGGAACGGCCAGGCGGCGGGTGGTTGTACCGATAACGTCGCCGATGTCGTCGCATGCTTTCGTCCGGCGATGTCCCTGTGTCCAGACCGTCGCGCCGGCAGGCCAGTTCGGCCGGTCGGCGCGTTCTGGGATGTTTGCTCCGTCGGACGTGTCATGGTCGTCGGGGGGCTCGACGCCGAGCACGGCAACACACAGTGTGGGGAGGTCGACGTGTCGGGTACCCGGCGGGCGCGCACGCTCGTGGCCGGCATCCAGTCCTCGCTGGGGGCGGCACTGGCGCTCGCCGACCGGCTGGATGAGCAGGCGGACCGGATCGAGACCGAGGTGGGCTTCGGTGCTTCCGGGAAGGCCGGTGCCTCGGGGAAGGCCGGTGGCCCCGGTGAGTCCGGTGCGGGGCGGCTCGACGTCGCCGGGGAGCTCGCCCGGGCCGCCGTGATCGCCCGTTCCCGGGCGCGTGGATTCGCCGGCGCGTCCTGGGCGGCGCCCGACTGGCGGCACGGCCCCTTCGGTGTCGCCCCGGTCGGCGACCGAGCTCGTTTCCGGCCCGCTCTGTGGCAGGTCGGTCAGGTCATCGTGCCGCCCGACGATCCCACGGCGCAGCACCGGACGGTGCCACTGGCCATCCCGCTGCTGGACGGCCTGAACCTGCGGATCGAGACGACCCGGTCCAGCCGGCCCGCCGCGGTCGACCTCGTGCGTGGCCTGCTGACCCGCGTCCTCGCCGCGGCGCCGGCCGGGTGGGTCCGACTCGTCGTCTACGATCCCCACGAGTTCGGTGCCGGGCTCGCCGGCTTTGCGCCGCTGCGTGCCGCCGGTGTGGCCACCCCCACGCTCACGACGCGGGCCCGGCTTGAGGAGGTCCTCGCGGAGCTGTCGGCGGAGGTGGGAAGAATCACCGTGGACCGGCTCGGTGGCCGGTTCGACTCGTTGCGGGAGCGGGAGGAGGCTGGGCTTCCGCGTTCGGAGCCCTGGCGCGTCCTGGTGCTGCTTGGTGAGCCCCGGCTGCACGACGAGGGCGCGCGGGCGCTCGCCGCCATCGCGGCCCAGGGCCCGTCCTGCGGGGTGGTGGTGATCTCCATCGTGGAGGTCCGGCCGCCCGGCGTGGAGCCGGTCCTGGGCGGCTCGCGGGACGGTCCCGATGCGCTGACGCCGCTGGATCCCGACGTCAGCGGTCTGGGAGCCGACGAGGACGGGGACTCGGTGACGGAACCCCTGCCGAGGTCGGTGGTGTTCACCGCGGTCGAGCTCCTCGCCGATCGGCCGGGATGGCTCGGGGCCGCCGCGGGAGGCTGGCGCACGTCGCTGACCGGTCTGCTGCGGGTCGAGCTGGACCCGCCGCCGCACTCCATGTTGGTCGCCGCGGTCGCGGCTCAGGTCGCCGCGGCGGCCACCCGGGAGGCCGCCCGGCCGCCGGCCATCAGCGACATGCTGCCCCGCGGCCTGTGGGAGTTCGACAGCGCCGCCGGGGTGGGTGTCGAGGTGGCGCAGGGCCCCGACGGGCCGGTGGGGTTCACCTTCGACGACGACACCGTGCACGCCCTCGTCGGCGGCCAGGCCGGGTCGGGCAAGTCGACGTTGCTCCTCGACGTGATCTACGGGATCGCCGCGCGTTACGGGCCCGACCAGGTCCGCTTCCATCTGCTCGACTTCAAGGAGGGGCTGGAGTTCGCCCAGTTTGCCGCCGGTCCGACGGACCCGTTCTACCTGCCGCACGCCGACACCGTCGGCATCGAGAGCGACCGCGAGTTCGGCGTCGCGGTGCTGCGGGCGGTCCGTGAACAGATGCGCCGCCGCGCCGTGGCGATGCGCGCGGTCGGCGCCCGCGACCTGCGAGGCCTGCGGGCGGCCGACCGGAGCTCGGCCTGGCCGCGGATCATCGTCGTGGTCGACGAGTTCCAGGTGATGCTCACCCCGATGGACTCGGTGGCGCGGGAGGCCGTCGCGCACCTGGAGGTCCTGGCCCGCCAGGGCCGCGCCTACGGGGTCCATCTGCTGCTCGCCAGTCAGACGCTGTCCGGTATCGACGCGCTTGACGCCACCGCCGGGAAGCGTGGTTCGATCTTCGGGCAGTTCGCGTTGCGCGTGGCGCTGCGTACCTCGATCTCGGAGTCACGGGTCCTGCTGTCCACGGCGAACGAGGCTGCCGGCGCGCTCTCGGGCGTCGGGGAGGCTATCGTCAACCGGCGCAACGGCCATCCTGCGGGCAACGAACTCGTCCGGGTCGCCTTCCCGGATCCGGCGGCGATAGGCGTGCTGCGTGGGCGGCTGGCGGCCACGACCGCCCGCAGTGTGCCGAATGCGAGGCCCCCGCGGGTCTTTGCTGGTCACGCCCCCGCGGTTCTTGACGACAACCCGATCTACCAGGCGTTGGACGGGCGTCCGGCGCCGACAGCCGTCGAGGCGGTTGCGGCCGAAGCGATCATCGGCGACGGTGGCGAAACCGGTCCGAGCCTGCTGGCGGGCGGTGCGTCGCCGGGGCGTGCTTGCGGTTCCGGGAGCGGCTCAGGGGACGGTGCCGAGAACGATGTCGATCCCCTCGCGCTGGTCGGCGTGCCCCTGGACCTCGCGCCGCCCGCGGTCGGGGTACGGCTCGCCGCGCTGCCCGGCCGGCATCTCGCCGTGCTCGGTCCGCTGCGTCGGGAGGCGGTCGGCATCCTGCAGGCGGCGGCGGCCAGCGTCGCCGCGCAGGTCCCGGCCGGTGGACTCGTGGTCGAGATCATCGTCGCGGAGCCGATGGCGCTCGCCGCCGCGGAGGTGCTCGCGGCGCGCGTACGCCGGGCCGGGCATCCCGTTCGGGTCGCCGATGTCACCGGCCTGCGGTCAGTGCTGGCCGGTGCCGCCGACGAGACCCGTGCCCGGGAGGAGTCCGCACTCACCGGCAGCGTGGGCCCGGTCGCGCCGCCGCTGCGGCTCGTCGTCGTCTTTGCGATGGACGCCGGCCGGGCCGGGCTGGAGGCGCGTGACCCGGTGACCCGTCGCACCGGACTGGACGACCTGCGCACGCTCACCCGCCGGGGACCGGCGCAGCGCGTGCACCTGCTGGGCTGGTGGCGGGGAGTGTCCCGGCTGGCCGAGGACCTCGGTCCGGGTAACCGGGACGACATCGCCGCGTGGGTGGCGGCCGGGGTACCCGGCAGCGACCTGTTCGTCCTGGCCGGACACCGGTCGGTGGCCGGTGGGACCATGCCGAATCGGGCGGTCCTGTTCGACCGGCACGTCCAGGCCGAACCGCGCACCGTGGTGCCGTTCGCGCCGTTGGATCAGGGGTAGTCCGATGCGGACCGACGACGGGGCGGGAAGCGACGGCGACGTGGCGGGTGTCGGCGATGTGGCGGCTGTCGGCGACGTGGGGATCGACGGCCGAGCAGGCGCCGGGAGAGGACGGAACGGGATCGTGGCTGGATCTGTGCCGGTGGATGCGTCCGATCTCGCCGACCTGTTCGGCGACGCGGGCCTTGGCGACCCGGATCTTGACGATCCGGCCAAGGCTGCGATGCAGTACCGGCGCCTGCTCGGTGCGTCCGACGAGGCCCGGGCCCGGGCCGGCCGCGACGCCCGCGACCGACGGCAGGACGGCCGGGCGGCCGCGCGTCGGCACCGGGACGCCGCCCAGGACATCCGGGCCAGGGTCCGCAGTGTCTGGGACCAGGTCGCCGAGCCCCTCGCCCAGTATGGGCTCACCGAGCTCGACCAGCTGCGCTCGGCGGCCGGCGACACCTCGGCCGAAGCGGCTGCCGCCGTCCCGCGGGTCGGCCTGGCGAAGAAGGGGACGGCGAATCGCGGCCTCTACCGCGACGGGGGCGGGTACGTCCCGGCCGAACCGGGCGATCGGCGGGGCCGATCATTGGCACAGGCCGGGCGGGAGGCCGACCGCACGGGACGGG
>NZ_CDXDOS010000049.1:0-18347 GCF_978021245.1 Frankia sp. CoBUL1 | reverse complement strand
AGCCTGAGCGGACGGCGGAGGAGAAGACCGGTGAGCTCGACCGACCGCGACGGGGACGGCCCCGGGATACGACGATCGACACTCGCGTGATCTCCGCCGCAGTCGCCGAGTTGGCCGAGCACGGCGTCGGCGGGTTTCGTGGGTTCCACCGGTCCCGCACGCTGCCCTCCGATGGCTGCCCTCCCATGGGCAGCGTGCGGGCGATATCTCCAGGCGGTACGGGGCCGTGCTCAGGTGACGATGCCCCACCCGGGCAAGAGCGATATGAGCTGACGATCAACCAGCTCGGGCAGGGTCCATCGGCTTTGGCCGCCCGTGCCCACGCTGCCCGTCTCCGGACGATGGTTGACGGTTCTGCCGGTCACCTGGCCTGGTGCTGGTGGCCGGATTGCCCCTTCGCCGTTGATGGGCACGGTGGGGACGGTCAGTGGAAGGTCGAGGGACGGTCGGTCGACGGTGCTCCACACAGCCCGGGGTGGGAGAACGACGGCGGTTTCGTCGGTCACCGTCGTGGGTGCTGGTGAGCGGATTCATCGCTTATCGCCTCGGGGCAGTGCGACCCGAGCGGGCTCTGCACCGCGCCCGCGGACTTATCCACAGGGTGGGTGCGTCGCCATGGGCAGCGGGCGGCGACGTTTTCCACATCAGCTACCGGATCAGCCACCTGACGGTCCCCATAGATGGGCAGGGTGTGCTCGGGCGCACGGTTGTCCACAGGCCCTGCCGTGAGCCGGGGACGGGCCCGTTTAGCCGGGGACGGGTTATCCGAACCGAGCCGCGCGCATCTCGCAGATGTCGGTGACCGGCGGCGGGTGCGGGGCGAAGCGCTGCGCGACCCAGGCGGTGAGGTCGGCCATCGATGCGCCGAGGACGGTGCCGTGGTCCGCGTCGGGGTAACGCCGGTAGTCCACGGTCGTGCCCTTCCGGCACAGCCCGGTGACCACGCTGTCGGTCACCGGGCGTCGGATCACCAGGTCGAGGTCGCCCTGGAGAACGAGGGTCGGAGCCATCTTCCGCAGGGCCACCTCTCGCTGCCGGGCGAATCCGGCTGCGAATGGCTGATGATCCAGTGGATTGACGGTAAAGGCGGTGTTGACGGACGTACCGATGCTTGCCCTGATGAGGTCGGTGGCGCAGCGGTCGCGGGCGATCGACAGCAGTCGCCGGCCGGTCGGGGTGAGTACCCGGTCCAGGTTGATCGTCCGGTCCTCGACGGACAGCCCGATCATCGCCAGCAGGACATAGGCGACCCCGTCGGCATTGTGCTGCAAGGTGGCGAGGGATGCCGGCAGGTCGGCCAGGGGAGCGGTTGCGACGACTCCCCGGATCCGTAGCTCGGGTGCGTAGGCGGCGGCAATCGCTCCGGCGGCCAACACCGCCTGGCCGCCCTGCGAATAGCCCCAGAGGACGACGTCGCGACCGGCACCGGTTGCCTTGAGGGCGGCGGCGGCGCGCGCCGCGTCAAGCACGGCCCTGCCCTCCGGCTCGGCAACATAGATCGCGTGTTCGCCGGGACTCCCCAGCCCCGGATAGTTTGTGAGGGCCACGACATAACCGGCCTGGACGAGCGGAAAAGTCGAGGCGGCGGCGATCAGCGCGGGTCGTGCCGCCGACGGTGCACAGGAATCCTTGAGGCCCGTGGTGCCATGCCCGAACGCGACGATTCTTCGGCCGCCCGGCGGAACCGGAACGTTCTCCTCCGGGGCCAGGATTATCCCGGACACCGGAATGTCGACGCCCGACGTCGCGTGGGATCGGTACATCACCCGCCACGCCCGGATGCCGGTCGGGGCCGGCGCGACCACCTGACTGGACAGAATTTCCCCGCGGGTTCCCGGTGGTAACGATGCACCTCGCTCATCGGGTCCGCCGGCACTGATTGCGGGGGATGATCCGTCGTTGCCATCCCGCTTTCCGCAGGCCGCGAGGGGCAGCAGCCCGAGCAGGAGCCCGAGCAGAAGCAGGACCATGAGCAGCGGGGTACGGACCGGGCGGGAAGGGCATCGGTGCGCCCCGACAGGGGTGGCCCCCGCAGCCGGTCGCGTCGGTCTCCCCGACCGCGCTGACCGCGCTGACCGCATCGGCCGGGAGCGCGGGGGCCGTGGCGTTAACGCATCCGGCCAGGCCGGCGGATCACTCGGATCACTCGGGACAACAGGCCGCTGATCCTGGCTTGGCCGCCGATAACGCACGAATTAAGCCTAATGAGGCACATCCGGCCATCGACGTCGGCGGTCCACCTGGGCCGGCCAGATCTTGACTGGCGGCGGATCGCTGCACTGGACAATTTGGGAACCCATGATCGGGCACCTATGGTGGGGAACCTATGAGGGACGTACCGGGCGCACCCGGGCATGCCGCAACCTGCCGGGACGCGCCCGGGACATGCCTAGGACGTGCCCGGGACGCCGGGGAGCCACTCTTGCGGGTGCCCGGTGGGAGACGGGAGAGCGCTCGATACCCTTACGGTGTCCTCGGGCGGGTGCGGTGGCGGTCCCTCGACGGTTGCCGCGGTCTCACGGACGTGTCCAACCCGTCGTCAAAGCCTGTCGGAGGCCCGCGATAGTGAATGCATTCGCGTCGAACACCCTCGCTCTCGGCCCTGGCGTCCTCAGCGCGGACAGCTTGGCCAAAGCGGGCCTGGCCGCCGTTCTGCTGATCGTCTTCGCGGAGTCCGGTCTACTGGTCGGGTTCTTCCTCCCGGGTGACTCCGTGCTGTTCACCGTGGGTATGCTGATCGCCCGCGACGAGCTTTCCACCCCGCTTCCGGTGGCGGCTGTCCTGATCGGGCTCGCCGCGGTGGCTGGCGACCAGGTCGGCTACCTAATTGGTCGAAGAGTTGGTCCGGCGTTGTTCCGACGCCCCGACTCGCGGCTGTTCAAACAGGAGTACGTCGAGCAGGCACACGAGTTCTTCGAGAAGTACGGGCCGCGGTCCATCATCCTGGCGCGGTTTGTTCCCGTGGTCCGCACCTTCACTCCGGTTATCGCCGGCGTGAGCCGGATGAACTACCGCCTCTTCATCACCTACAACATCGTGGGCGGGGTGGTCTGGGGTTGCGGCATCACGGTTCTGGGTTTCTACCTCGGCAAGATAGACTTTGTACGGAACAACATTGAGCCGATGTTGATTCTGATTGTCGTCGTCTCGGTGCTTCCCATTGCTTTCGAATTTCTCCGGGCCCGCCGTAGGAAGCGGGCCGGGAACGGTACCGTGCGGGAGGGCTCCGCTGGATTCGGCGGGAGTGCCCCGGTCACCGACGAGGCTGAGACCTTCGCGGTACGGCCACGCCGCAGCGGCGGGCGTCACTCGGTCGCCCATCAACGTCAGACCCCGGGACTGACCGAGGCTGATCGAGACGACCGAGGCTGATCGAGACGACCGAGGCTGATCGAGACGACCGAGGCCGATCGGGATACCCCGATGGTCATCGTGGCCGCGCGAACGGTCACCTGTGATGCGGGCCAAGTCGCGAGGACAGGTCCCGGCGGGCTCCGCACCGATACGGGGGGAGTCGGCGAGACGCCCGCCGGGACCCGTCAACCGTATCGGGTCAACGGGTCATTGTCGCCTCTCCTCGTCACCCAAAGGTGGGAACAGTCGCTGGTCGCACACCGAAAGCATCGTTTGTATGACGATCGTCTCACTATTGATGGGTGGTGCCGTGGCCTTGGGGACCATCGAGCGATCGCGGCAATCGAGCTGGTCACGGTCGGTGCAGTCTGCTGGTCACCGTCACCGCAGCCGGGTGACCGCCGCCGGACTCGCAAGGCGTCCGGACTCACAAGGCGTCCGGCCCGCGTTCCCCCGTGCGGACGCGGGCGATGGCGTCGACGGGAAGGACCCAGATCTTGCCGGCTCCGCTGGCCGCCGATCCGCCCGATCTCAGGATCACCTCGATGACGTCCTCGACGTCGCAGTCCGCGACGACGCACTCGACCCGCACGGCGCTCACCGACTCATCGTGGAAGGTCTGCCCGCGATACGTCTGGGTACGCCACAGTTCGATGCCGAATCCGGTCACCTGGCTGACCGTCATACCCTGAATACCGAAGGTCTCAAGGGCGGTGCGTACGTCATCGATGCGATGTGGACGCAGGATGGCGGTGACCAGTCTCACCGGGACCTCACCAGGTTGTCTGGAACCGCATGCCGACGGCCCGGCGCACCTTCGGGATGAGGTTTCATCGCGGAGAAGCGTAGAGCCGGCAAGCGACGGTTCCGTCTCGGGAATGTCATCGAATGGCGTAACGGAAGGAATGGTAGATGTCCCTGCTCGACCGCGGTACACCCCCCGACCCGTTCGACGTGCTGCCCGCCAAACCGCTGTTCACCGTGACCAGTACGGACCTCGTCGACGGTGGAGTCGTTCCGTCCGATCAGGTGCACACCAGCGCCGGGGGCGCCGACATCTCCCCACAGCTGGCCTGGTCCGGTCAGCCCGCCGAGACCAGGAGCTTCGTCGTCACCTGCTACGACCCGGACGCGCCCACCGGCAGCGGATTCTGGCACTGGGTCCTGGTGGACATCCCCGCGGCGGCGACCGAACTTCCTCGCGGCGCGGGCAGCGGAGACTTCACCGGCCTGCCCGCCGGCGCGTATCACGTGCGCAGCGACTGGGGCTCCAAGGCGTATGGCGGGGCCGCGCCGCCGCAGGGCGACGTACCGCACCGGTACATCTTCACCGTCCACGCGGTCGACGTGCCGAAACTAGAGATCAACGACGAGGTCTCACCGGCCGTCGTTGGCTTCAACCTCACCTTCCACACTCTCGCCCGGGCCGTGCTGCGGGTGACCTTCCAACGCTGACGCGGGGCCGCCCTGCCGGCGCGGCGAGATCCCCGGGGATCGTCCCTGGGGATCGTCGTCCCCGGGGATCGTCAGCCGGTGGAGCTGGGACTGGGCTCCACGGGCGGGTAGCCGAACCCGCCCGTGAGGTCGGCGGCCCGTGGGACGGCCGGCCCGCCGGCGAGCTCCCGGTCGGCGAGCTCCCGGTCGCCGAGGAGTTCGTCGGCCATCCGGCGCAGCCTGCCGGGACCGAGATCCGGCGGGTCCAGCTCGGCCGGATCCAGATCGTCGGGGGTCAGGTTGGTGTCGTCGACCTCGCCGTGCATCTTCGAGCCGTTGAGCACCACGGGGATCTCCAGGTCGCCGACGACGTGCTCGACGTAGAAGGCGCGGGCGCCGATCAGCCACAGGGCGTAGCCCGGGTCGAGCCTGGGGAGCAGGTCGGCGGCGACGTCGGTGAGCCCGAGCGCGGCCTGCGTGTCGGCGATCTGATCGGACGCCTGCTTGTAGAGGATCCGGATCGCGGTTTCGGCGAGCAGGCCTTTGGCGATCTCCACCGAGTCCGGCGAGGCGGACAGCAGGTCGGAGATGCGGTGGGCGACGATCGCGTTCGCGCATCCCCACTGTCGGGCGAGCTTCTGCTGGGCGGACAGCCGGCGGACGAGGCCGGCGAACCGCATCAGCCGCCAGCACTCGTCGTAGACGACGTAGCGCTGCACGCCGTCCTGGCGCATGAGTGCCGCTTCCATCCACGCCTGCGCGCAGGTCATGATCAGGGCGATCATCTCATCGCTGCCCTGGACCCGCTCCAGGTTCAGCACGGCGATCGGACGGTCGAAGTCCAGGGGAGAGGTGGTCGGCCCGTCGAACAGACCGCCCAGCGCGCCGTGTGTGAGCCGGCGCAGGGTCAGCGTGGCATCCCGGGAGGCGTCGCGCAGCTCGGTCGCGGTCATCGGGAGGTTGACACAGTCCTCCTCGGTTGGATCCGTCATCGCCTCCAGCACGTGCGGCAGGATCGGGGTTGCCCACCGGTCCGGGGACGCCCCGGTGATCTGCCGGGTCACGACGTCGAGAGCCAGGTCGACCGCGGTGTGCTCGGCCGGGGTGAGCGGCACCCCCTTCGCCGTCTCGATCAGGGACGACAGCAGCGCCGAACGAGCCCGCTTCACCTCACGGGCCCAGTCCTCGTCGGCGATGCCCATCGGACGGGGTGGGGCGTCGAGCGGGTTCAGCCGGGTGGCCATGCCGGGCCCGATGTAGGTGGGCTCACAGCCGAGGCGCCGAGCCAGCCGCGTGTACTCGCCCTTCGGGTCACAGGGTACGGCGGCCTGGTAGCCGAACGCCGCCCCTCGCGAGATCAGCGTCTTCAGCAGCGCCGACTTGCGGGAGCCGACCGCGCCGAACACGGCGAAGTTCGGATTCTCGATGACCTGCTGGCGGTACAGCTCGAAGACGTCGAAGTCGAACGAGTTCCCCGACCAGACGTGCCGACCGATGTACATGCCGGGCGCGGCCAGGCCGGAGTCGACGACGAACGGGTAGATGCCGGCGATCTGCGCCGTCGTCTCCATGTGCGCGGGAAGCCGCAGCTTGTGGAACGTTCGCCCGCCGAACGGCCCGAACAGCCGTGGCGGCTGTGCGCCCCGGCGCAGGGCTATCTGGGCCCGGCGCATCGCCGCCTTCTCGGTGGCCGCCGCGGCCCGTTCCGCGCGCCGGCTGCGCCGGGGAGGCTCCGCGGATAGGCGTCCCTCGCGCCGCCGCCGCGGACCGCCGCCGAGGTCCACATAGCCCTCGGCATCGCGTCCCGGGTCGTGGGAGGTGGCCTCGTAGTCCGCCGCCTCGTAGCCGTCGGGGTCGTAACCGGTCTCGTCGTAGCTGGGCGGGTCGTCGAAGTTGCCGTCGTCGAAGTCGCCGTCGGGGCCCTCGTCGTCGGGGCCGCCGGGGCTGCTGTCGGCGCGCTCGGGGTGACCGGCCACGGCTTCACCGGCTGGATAGCCGGCCGGCACGTAACCGCCCACCGCATGGCCGTTGGCCGCATAGCCGTTACTCAGCTGGCCATTGCCTGGCTGGCCATTGCCTGGCTGGCCATTGCCTGGCTGGCCATGGCTCGTGTTGCTGTTACCCGGATAGCCGCCGGTCGGGTAGCCGGTCGGGACCGGGTACCCGCGCGCCGAGGCGTCGTCGTGTGCTGAGCTCACGAAACCCCCACCGCCAACGGTAGCGCTCCGACGCTGAAGCCCTGATTCTGCTCGCCGACGAGACGCACCATCTCCAACCGGCTGCGTGAGGCCAGCGTTTCGGCCTCACCGCAGGCGTCGGCGAGCCCGTCGAGGTCGTCGGCGGAGACCGTGACGAAGCCGTGGAAGCGGAAGGCGCCGAATCCGGCGATCAGCTCCTGCTCGCGGCGTTCGACCTCGTCGGCCTCGGCCACGTCGCGCTGGGTGGTGACCTTCCCGACCTTGTCCCGCATCTGCTGTTCACCGAGGTGCGCCATCCGCCGTCGGTTCACCGCCTTCTCCGCCTTCCGGCCGGGCAGCGGCTCGACCATCAGTGAAACCGTCCGCCGACAGGTCGTCTCCATCAGCAGCGGAGCGAGGAACGCGGCGGGGGAGGGCACACGCGGCCAGCCATTGATCCAGTACGTCGTGTGGAAGCCAGAGTCGGTGCGGTAGTGGTCCCAGGCGGTGACGGCCCGGACCGGGCCTGCGACCGCCGGGTCGATGCCGGACGCCAACCCCTTCAGGCCCCCGGCGAGGTCCGTACTCGCACCACCCCGCGCGTCAATCATCTCGATCGAGTACGGATCGTAGGTGGTGCGGATGACCGCGGCGAGCGCCCGTGGCGGCAGCCATCCGACCGTGTTGATGGACGCACGGGCGAGAGCCGCCTCCATCGTGCGCAGTTCGCCGAGCAGGACGGCGCAGGCCGCCTGGTCACCGCCCCCGGCCCGCTGGATCGCGCGCCGGGCGTCCCTGGCCCGAAGTTGGAACGAGAGGTAGGTCTCGTGTCGCTGCGCCACCGGACCCGCCGCGTCGATGACCTGCTGGTAGGCGTCGGCGGCCCAGGAGTCGTCGTGATGCCCGCGGACCCGCCAGTGCCGCTGAAGCTGGTCGCCGGAGTCGGGCAGCGTGCGTTCCAACCACTGGATGCGCGACAGTTTGCCGCCCCCGGCGGTCAGCCCGGCCAGCAGTTCCCCCCAGGCGTCCACCCTGGCCTGCTGGTCACCGGACTCCAGCAGGGCGAACTGGCTACCCTGCACCTGCAGGACGGCGGTGTAGGTCTGCTGCTTGGCATCCTTTACCACCGCCACGTACCGGCCGCCGCCGACCGGTACGGACAACATCACCAGCGACGACAGCGGCCCCGGGAGGACCGTTCGGCTGAGCTGGTCCTCCCCGGCGCCCAGCCGGAAGAACGCGCCACGGAACACCGTTTCGCCCGTCACCTTCTGCATCGTGAAGCCGAAGAGGATCGGCACCCACTGGTCGAGATTACGATCCTCCACCCGGACGAACGCAACAAACAGGAGCGTTACTCCCACCAGTACCCAGAGTGGGATGAACAGGAGCGGAGAGCGAAGTGCCCCGAGCACACACAGCATCACGCCGATCATCAGGCCGAGCTGCGGCCAGCGCATGCCCAGCATGACTCCGCCGCGTTCCAGCGGTCCGAAGCGGTAACTGCGTTCCGCGATCATCGACTACCTCGCTACCTCGCTACCTCGCCACTCAACTACTCACGTGCCGCCGGTGCGGGACGGCGGTACCGCCGCCGTCATCTTCGGAGGCCGGGACGCCGGCGGGGGCACGGGTACCCGCCTCGTGCCCTGACCGGTCCCGCGTGCCCCGCCCGTGACGGAACCCGGGCGCATCGTCCTCGTGGCGCCGACCGGCCTGGAATTGCTGCCGACCGTGACCGTCGCCCTGGTGGGGGTGGCGGCTCTTGCCGGTTGCCGGGTACTGCCACCGCCGGCCCGGGGCCGGCCGGCCGTCGAGCCGCGCACCGCGGCCGTGGCGGCACCCGTCCGGGATGACGTGCCCGCCGGAGCGCCGAGGCCGCTGCCACGACCGGTCCGTAGCCCGGCTGGCCGGGGCAGTGCGGGCTCGGCGCCGACGCCACCGACGTCGCCGAGCATGCCGCGGTTGCGGGTCTGCAGCCGTGCGCCGATTCCGCGGAAAGTCTCCCGCGACGTCGATCCCAGCAACGCACCCGCCCCTTGGCCGAACGACGCCGCACTGCGCCGACCTGCCGAACCGACGGCGCGCATCAGGTGGATGTCGGCGAATCCCATCAGATGCAGCAGGACGAAGGGAGCGAACACCGCCGCAATCATCACCACGGCCCCGCCGAGGATCGTCAGTGTCTGATCGACTGTGGAGCCGCTTGAGTCGCTTGCCACACCGGCACCGAGTGTGAAAATCGCGTAAATAACCGGCTTCGCGAAAATCAGCGCCAAGAGGATCTCGGTCGCCCGCTTGATCCAGGCGCTCGTGGACATCGTCGGCTGCCCGGCCAGATACACCGGGATGAACACCGCCATCACGATGATCGCGACCTTGCGGATGTACAGCACCACGAAGAGCGCAAACGAGAACAACGCCACCAGCAGCGACAGCACGATGTCGAGTGCGAAGTTCCCCTGCTCCGGTAGGGCCCGCAGCTGGGTTACCAGGGCCGAGCCGAGTGGCTTCCCGTCACCGAAGGCGTCGGCGATCCCGTCCGAGGCGGTGAGCACCATCTGTAGCAGGGTGAGTGCGACGAACGAGCCGAGGATCGCGGTGCCGGTGGAGGCGAGCGCGCGTGCGAAGATGTGAGGATCACCGCGCACGGCGCCCATGATGCAGGCGCAGATGAACAGGCCGGTGACGATCAGGACCGCCACCCCAAACGCGATGTTGTAGTTCTGGACGACGTAGTCGGCATTCAGGTTGATGGTCGTCTTCTGCGCCGCGAAGCTGAATACGGAGCTGGACAGGTCCGCCGCCATGCCGCAGAAGGCCTTGCCCGTCGAGTTGAAGTACGCATCCGCACTCCCCGCTATCGCATCCTTGATAGCACCGAGTGGATTGGGGTTGAAGGCCAGGATAATACTGCCTTCGCCTGTACCGCCGGACGTCATGAGACCGCTCCGATCAGAAGGAAACTCCGAAATTCCTCGGACCTCTGCTCAACGGGATCAGGACCATCCGGGCCATCGACGGCGTCAGAAAGTTTCCAATCTGTGCCATTCCAGCTCACCGTACAGAGGTCGGTTCCCCAGAAGTTGCGAGGCTTGTAGTTCGGCGATCCACCAATTATTCCGGCACTTGCATTGGACCAGATATATACTTTTGCCTCGTTGGGATTAAATTTTTCAATCTTATATCCGAGGGTTCGATAAATCAATTGAAAGTTCGGGGAATCTATGGATGTAACCCCGAAATTTTTTGCTGTCTTATTATTGACATCGATAAGAAGTTGGCTGAGCCGATTGGCGGTCGAGGGGTCTGCTATTGATTTAAAAATTTGCTTGAGGCGCGTGGGCTCGCGATTGATAGTTTTTCCGTATGCAGAAACGTAGTTGGCGCAGGCGCTGACGGCGCCGGCTTCGGTGTGGGGGTAGCCGACCGGGATACCGAACTCGTTGATCCGGGTGGGGACACCGGGGACTGAGGTGGGGTCGGCGGTGTTGGCCGGTTGGCTGGACGGTTTCGGCGAGGGGACCAGCGTCGGCGTCACTCCGGGCGGGGTAGCGCTCGGAGAAGCCTGCGGCGCGACGGACGCGGTATCCGGGCCATTCGAACCATTGTCTGGAACCACGTAACGGCCGATGACCAATCCGCCGATCACACTCACCGTGTCAGTGGTCACGATGATGATGATCAGGCGTCTGGCCGCCCACTCCACAAGACTTACCAACGCCCACTCCCCTCACAAGACGGCACGGTCATCATCGCAATGTCCGCCCGCTGGTATCCGGGGAACAGGTCAGAAGAGCGTTGACGATGGGTCATGGACCACGCCGGGGTCAACGGCAACGGTGAGCTCGACGGCGGGTTGACGCTGGCCAGCCGGGTTAGGGTCGGGTGCGGTGGCCGTTGCACCGGTGGCAAGGAAGAAGTTGACGAAGGCTGCCGCGGCACCGACGAGGAATGCGAGACCGAAGCCCGCGATCACACCGCTCTTGCCGACCATCGACGCGCGCTCGAGGCCCATCCGCTCGCCGAGTGCCCATGCGATACCACCCAGTAGCACAGCGGCGACCGCAGCGATCACCGCATAGGCCGCCAGGCCGTTGACCAGGTCTTTCAGAGCATTGATGCCAGGCGCCTTGGAGTCATCCGGTTTGACCTGTACCTCAGCGAGGACAACGGTCGCCTTGACGGCGGCGGCGTCCAGGATCATCTCGGTTCCTTTCCCACAGGCGGGGGGCCGCCCGGCCGATCCGGTCCGGCGATCCTTGTGGGTGCCGTTGGTGACCGTAGGTCGCCAAATCATACGCCCTGCGCCGCAGGGTGATCCTCGGTAGCCGCTCGTGGGCCGCCGGAAGCGCCAGAATCTGCACGGGCGGTGACCGCTTCCACGGCGCCGCCGGCCGCAGCCCCCGGCTGATCGACAGCGCCCGCAGCGGCCGTGACCTCGGCTTTTGCGAGAGTGAACAGGGCTTCCACGGCGGCCGCGGCCAGCTGGAGGTAGGCGCGGCGAGTACGTCGGCGTAGTCGAGGAATCCGCACCGGAGTATGCCTGCTGGGGTCGAGCCGGGCGTCGTACGGGATTCGGATCAGCGTGTCGACCTGCCGCCCGAGCCGGGCCGCCGCCGCGCGGGTCCGGGGCGAGGGACGGCCCCGGCGCGGCGCAATCATGGCTGCCACGATCATCGGCCCGCCGTGTCTGGCTGAGCCACCACCCGCCGCGTCCCGCAACGTACGCAGTCCGGTGAGTGTCGCCTCCAGATCGGCGGCGGTCGCGAGTGTGACGAGGATGATGAGGTCCGCGGCCTGGACCGCCGCAGGCGTCAGCGGTGCCTTGGCCGGCGCGTCGACCAGCACCAGTGGATAGGAATGCGCGAGCAGGCCGAGCACGGACCGCAGTCCGGTCGGGGCGACGGTGTCGTCCGCGGGGACGACGGCGGCCGCCTCGTCGCCGGAACCGCCGCCGTCGTGCCGGTCGGATCCTCCGCCAACACCGCGTCGCACGGGAAGCACGTCGAGGTCCCTGGTGCTGCCTGCGGGACGACCGCTGATCATCAGAGGTAGATCGGTCACCGTACTGTCGGAGGCTTGCCGGCGGGCGACGTCGGCGACCGTCGTCGTTCCGGCCGCGCCGACCCGGATCGCGAGCGGATCACCGCGTGGTTCGTCCTCGTCCTCGTCCTCGTCCTCGGTGCCGGCGCCCACAGGCGACGATGGCGCCGCCCCGGGAGACTCCCCCGGCCAGAGATCGACCGCGAGGACCGGCTGCGCCCGCACCCCGGCGAGGGTCAGCCCGACGACCCCGGCAAGGGTGGTGGTCCCGGAGTAGGGGAACAGCGAGGTCACCGCGATCCGCCACGAACCGGGCAACGGGATACGGGCCCGGTCGCGCAGAGAGAGCCGTACCGGGATCTCTTCCCATGGCTCGAGATCGCGCACGCCGGCCCACGGCTCCTGCCACGGCCACAGCCGACCGTCCGACGACGGCCGGCGACGCGAGACAGTCTGGCTGCCTGCCGCCGCGGCCTCGGGGGTGGATCGAGACGCCGGGGCCGGCTGCGGCTGCGGTTGCGCGGGGGGGAGCACTGGAGCCGTCGGCTGCTTCGTGTCCGCGGCTGGCGCGGCCGGCGCGGCCGGCGTGTAGCGGGCGACCGGCGGTGCGACCGGCACTGCGCAGACGTGGCCCGGGACGGACGATTCGGAGGGGACCGGATCGTCCGTGGGAGGGGCCTGCGCATCCCCGGGGCCGGTTACCTCGATCGGGCCGGTCGCGGCTGGCCGGCCGGCCGCGGTGGATGGAACGGGTGCCGTCGGCGGATCGGTCGGGCCGCCGATCGGCGCAGCATCCGTTGGCGCAGCCGGTGTCGGCCGCGGAGGCTGCGGACGGCGGGGCGCGGAGGCACGCGGCGGCCGGACGCGTGGCCCGTTCGGGGCAGGCAATGGCCCGGTCGGGTATGGTGGTACCGCAGTTGGGTCGCCACCGGCACCAGGACTCGCGGCCGGGCTGACGCCTCGGCCTGACGCGCTGCCACCCGAAGCGGTGTCCACCTCCCGCGAGGATTCCACCGCGCCCGGGGGGATCGGGGTCGAACCGCGGGGATCTGCCGGCCGGGCTGGACGGCGGGAGGGATCAGCCTGGTTACGGGGCGGAATCGCCGACGGGCGGCCGGCGCGCCGGGCAGCGGCGCCGCGGGTGCGTCGGGAGCTGGTGTCCGCGCCCGTGGTCGCCCGGCCCGGCCCGGTGCCGGGTGCCACGGTCCTGGCACCCGGCACCGATGGCGGTGTGTTGTCGGACGTGTTTGTACGGTCCGCACCCGAACGGGCCGCCGATGTCGCATCATCGAGGTGGAATGCCTCGCTCTGCCACGCTTCGTCGAGTGGCTGCGGCGAGCCCGTCCCGCCCCGCCGTCGATGCCGTCGGCGCCCGGATCGTGAACGGGGAGGTGACTCTACGTCTTCGGTGCCTGCTGCTTCGTCCCGTACATACTGATCGTCTCGTATGTACTGATTGTTCCGGATGGGCGGACCGTCGGGAGGGGAGACCGACGAGGGGATGCGGGCACCAATGAGCGAAACGGGCCGCGCGTCGCCTTCCTCACCGTACGGTGCCTGTGGCACATCGCTCACGCGCCGTCGACCTCCCGGCCTTCTAAGGTTAGCTAGTGCCAGTTAAGGTTACTTACTGTTATCTGCGCTCGGCTGCGGTCAGATCGATGTAACACGAGTCATTCGAGTATGACAAGCTCTGGTCGAAGCTACCCATCATGGGTGGGTCGGTGTACCTTCCGGAACCGGAGATGTGCCGTCCGGATTGAGGGGACGAACCGGCGGACGGTTGGCTGTGATCCGCGACGTGGCGGGCTGGGGGCGGCCTGGACGACACGGCACCGTGCGTGCGGCAGATGGGAAAGGAGCGTCGGTGGCGCAGGACGGCTTCTCGATGGCGACGCCTCGGCCATCCCAGCGCTCCGGCGCACCGCAGGGGGTGACGCCCGCGAAATCCCCGGTCGGCTCGGCCCCGGCCCGGTCTGCTCCGGCGGCATCCGGCCGGGTCCGTACGGCCTCGGCCCGCTCGACCGGCATGTCACCGACCGTCGCATCCCGCAGCACACCGGCGCCCGCCGCCGCGGCGCCTCCGCTCGCGCCGACGTCGGCCGGTGGCGTGCCGTCCCGACCCTCCGACGACGACGAAGTGTTCACCGTTGACGAACTGGTCGCCTGGTTGCGGTTATCGGAGAGCACTGTCCTCAAGCTGCTTTCGGAACGGGCCATCCCGGCTCGCAAGGTCGGTCACCAGTGGCGGGTGCGTCGGGGGCGGGTACGGGACTGGCTGGACGGTCGGGAATGAGCGCTCTCATCCCGGTGCCGCCTCGCTCCGGCCGGCCGCGGTGAGGCCCCGCCCCTGGCTGGCCGTCGGGCTGCTGCTCACCGTGGTCACCGTGGCCGGATGCGGCGTGTCGGGTAGTACTGCCGATCCGTCTCCCGCCCCGTCCGCCACCACGGGGCCACCGCCCGGGGCGAGTCAGGCGCCGGGTCCGCCGCTGGCCACCGTGTCCGCGCCACCCACCGGCGAGGTGGATCGGAAGGACCCGGCCGCGGTAGCCGCCGACTGCTTCACACGCTGGCAGTCCTTCGACGCCCGGACGGACCCCGGCCCGGCAGCCGGTGTCGAGCGGGCCCGCGATTGCCTGACCGAGGACTTCGCGGCCAGCCTGGGCGCCGGGGGCGCGGGCGCCGGGGGGTCCGGAACCGCTGCCGGCGGGGACGGTCAGGCGTGGCAGGAGGTGCGCGCCGCGGGCACCCACTCGCGGGTGACCGTGCTGGCGACCACGCCCCTGGGCGGGATCGACACGACGGCCACCGGTCGGGTGGTGCTTCAGCTGAACGTGCGCCGCGAGACGGCGGCGGGCGCCGCCGCCCCGGTGGTTACACTGTCCACCCCCGCGCTCACCCTCCTGCGCCAGACCGACGGGACGTGGCGGGTCGCCGGTGCGGATCTGTCGAGCGTCGCCGGTGACGCACCGGGCCGGTGAGGCGTGATGGCCCGCGGCTTCACCCGTAAGCGTTCCCGCTGGCTGGTCTGGACGGGGGCGGGCATGGCCCTCGTCGTCGGCGGCATCGTCATGCTGGTCGCCGTCCTCATTCTGATCATCACCGGTCCCTTCATCCAGGATCAGGGCGGGGGTAACCGGACCATCAGGAACTCCGACGGCATCCCGGCCGAGTACCTGCAGACGATCATTGATGCGGCGAACGCGGCCGGGTGCGCCGAGGTGACTCCCGCCCTGCTGGCCGCCCAGTTACATCAGGAGTCGGGTTTCAACCCGCGGGCCCGGTCACCCGTGGGCGCGATGGGGATCGCCCAGTTCATGCCCGGGACGTGGGCCTCCCACGGGCAGGGCGATGTGTGGAACCCGGCCGACGCGATCCCCGCGGCGGCCCGGTACGACTGCGCGGTGGCGGCCTCGGTCGCCTCCGTGTCCGGCGCGGCCCAGGAGAAGATGCTGGCCGCGTACAACGCGGGAGCGGGCGCGGTGCTCGCCTTCGCCGGTATTCCGCCGTACACCGAGACGCGTAACTACGTCCGCACGATCCTCGCGCAGGCACAGGTGTACGGTGACGCCTTGGAGCTCGGCGTCGACATCCCCGCAGGTTCGGTCGCCCCGATGGTCGCCTTCATGCGGTCGCAGATCGGCAAGCCCTACGTCTGGGGTGCGACCGGTCCCGACGCCTGGGACTGCTCGTCGCTGGTCCGGGAGGCGTATCGCCGTATCGGCATCGAGCTCCCCCGCGTGACGACCGACCAGCTGCGGTTCGGCCCGCAGGTCGCGGGCGTCGATCCGCAGCCGGGGGACTTACTGTTCATCCCCGGCACCGACGGCACCGCCGAGGCGCCGGGCCATGTCGGGATGTACATCGGCGACGGCCGGGTCATCGCGGCCAAGGGAGCGCGGTGGGGGGTCGTCGAATCCGACATCTCGGACTGGAGTGGGACCGTGGCCGTGACCAGGCCGCTGGCTAGGCAGCGTTCCTGACCCGGATTTCCTGCTCCGGGCACTCCGGGTGCGCCGTTGCTCCGCTCAGGTAGCCGCCTGGGACACGAAGGTGGACAGTCCGTCGGCCACGCCACCGAGCGCACCGACGGCGCTGTGCACCACATCGGCGGCGTTACCCGGTGCTGTCACCGCGAAGAACAGGGCGAACAGCCCGACGCCATACGGCCAGAAGATTTTTTTCATCGAGGACCTCACAGAAAACCCAGTCGACACGGCCAGACGGACACCAACGTCGGTTCGCTACCGACAGCATGTGTGTACTCACCTTGAGTAGTCGCTGCAAGATGAATCGCCGGAGCGGCGAGTGAACTGCGCGGTGGCGGGGCCGGGGGACAGCGGATGGACAGGGATCTGACCATAGGTGGGCAGTAGGCAACGGATGGGTGAACGGATCTAATAGTGCATGCGACCCCGGGTCGGTTGACTTCGATTCCCGGCGCGGGGTGGCTGTCCGGGGCAATGGCCGGCCTGGCCGGGGAAGCTCCCGCCGGAGCCGCTCAGGACCGTCAGGACGGCGCGATGCTCTGCGCGAAGCGGAACAGGTTGTCCGGGTCGTAGGCGCGCTTGACCTGGCGCAACCGCGGAAGGTTCGCCCCGTAGTACGCATCGGCCCAGGTGGTGAGGTCCGGGTCGATGTAGTTCTGGTACGCCGACGACGACATGAACGGCGCCGTCGCCGCCACCGTGGATCGCAACCAGCTCTGGTTAGCCTCCTTGTCCGCCGGGGATGCGTCGACGGAGTAGCCGGCGACGAACTGGGCGCTGGCGAGCGTGTTGCGGTGCACGAACGCCGTGTCACCCGGGCCGACCCGGTTGATCGCGCCGCCCCAGGAATCCAGGATCACGCCACCCGGACCGGCCCCGGGTGTGCGCTGGCGTCGCTCGAGGGCGGCGAGCATCGTCTCGACCCCGCCGGCCGGCATCGGTTCGGTGAGGAACGCCGAGGCGGCCCGTTGGGCCACCCGTGGCAGGGTGCCTCCGGGCGTCCGGTCGCGCAGGTGGCACGCGTCGACGCTTTTGCCCGCGCAGCCCGCCTCAAGCAACATCGTCTCGAGATGGCCACGCTGGGCGACGAAGGTGCTCGAGGGCCTCCGGCCGACGGCGGCGACGAGGTCGGCGAGTCGATCCCGCAGCCATGTGATCCGCGTGTCGTCGGCGCCGCCCGCGAGCACGCCGCTCACCCGCAGGGCTGGGCTGCCGGTGGCCCCGGTCGTCGGCATCGAGGTCACGACGCAGGTCGACCACAGGTCCTCCGGCGCGCCGCCGCTGTCGGCGATCCAGCCCTGCCACGCGGTGAGCACGTCCGCCGCCACGTCCCAGGGCCAGCGGTAGGTGAACAGCGCCAACGGTGTCGCCCGATGGGTGGCGAAGGTGAACGACGTCACGATGCCGACGTTGCCCCCGCCCGCACCGCGTAGCGACCAGAAGAGGTCCGGCTCGGTGTCGGCGTCGGCGCGCACAGTATCCCCGGAGGCCAGCACGACCTCGGCGGAGACCATCCGATCGCAGGTCAGACCGTAGCGCCGGCTCAACACTCCGATGCCGCCGCCGAGGGCGAGCCCGGCGATGCCGACGGTCGGGCATGATCCGGCCGGCAGCGCCAGCCCGTTCTCGGCGAGTGCGGAGTAGACGTCGATCAGCAGCGCTCCGGCCCCGATCAGCGCGGTGCCGTCGGGCCCCGGCCGGACCGACGCCATCGCAGTCACGTCCACGACCAGCCCGGTCGTCGTTGAGTAACCCCCGTAGCTGTGGCCACCGGCCCGCGCGACGAGATGTATCCCGGTGGAGCGGGCGAAGTCGATGCAGGCCGTGACGTCCCCCGCGGACATGGCACGGACCACCGCCTGCGGACGTACCGCGTCGAAAGCCGGGTCGAACAGCATGCTGGCGACGGCGTAGTCCGGATCGGTCGGTCGCAGCAGCGGACCGGTCAGCCGTTCGTCGAGCGTGCGCCAGTCGATCTCCGTTGGTATCGGGTGGGGGGCGTCCTCCTGCTGACAGGCGCTCATCAGGCCGCCACCGAGCCCGAGCGCGGCGAGCCCGAGCCCGCCGGCTCCGGCGGCGGCGGTCCGTAGCACCGATCGTCGGTCAGGCTCGTAATCCACGGTCAGTCCTCACGGCTGCTACGAGTCCGGGGAGTGGACGATGGTCGTCACGAGTCGTCAGACCATCCGTGTCATCACGACACCCTAGGTCACCGGCGACAGCTAGCCCTGTCTTCCGCACATGGGGTTTCGATGCGTTGACCGGCCCGGCTGTCGATCATGGTGGTCGGGTGGGGTCGACGCCGAGGATGTCGAGGAGGTGCTGGTGTAGGGCCGAGGGGCGGGGG
>NZ_CDXDOS010000048.1:0-18624 GCF_978021245.1 Frankia sp. CoBUL1 | reverse complement strand
CCCCTCGGCCCTACACCAGCACCTCCTCGACATCCTCGGCGTCGACCCCACCCGACCACCATGATCGACAGCCGGGCCGGTCAACGCATCGAAACCCCATGTGCGGAAGACAGGGCTAGCGGACCAGTCCCGAGTAGACCAGTCTCGAGTAGACCGACAAGGCCCGGGACTTTGTCGGCCGTCACGTCGCCCACGCGCACCGCCGTCGGGGCACGGCCCACCGAACGCACCGAGAGGGGAACGGAGACCGTCGGGTCCTGCGCCCGCAGGACGTCGGCGGCGACGTCCATGATCTCCTGAGGTGTGCGGTAGTTGACGCTGAGCCGCTCGACCGTGAACCGGTCGCCGACCGCGGGCCCCAGCAGCTCCCCCCAGGACGCCGGCGCGCCCGGCCGGGCGGTCTGGGCCAGGTCACCGACGAGGGTCGCCGTGCGTCCCGGGCAGCGCCGCCACAGCAGCCGCCACAACATCGGCGAGACCTCCTGGGCCTCGTCGACGATCAGGTGACCGAAGGTCCAGGTACGGTCCTCGCGGGCATGGTCGGCGGCACTGCGCCGCGCCCGCGGCCCGCTCCACCGCTCGGCGAGCGCCTCGGCGTCGACCTGCCCCTCGAGCCCGAGCATGTCCACCACGCCCCGGGCGTACTCGCGCTCCTCCTCGCGTTCCCGCTCGGCACGGCGGGCGGTCTCGCGGCCGGTCTCCTCGTCCGGGTCGCCGAGCAGCTCGGCGGCCTCGTCGAGCAGCGGCACATCGGCCGGAGTCCACGCCCGATCGACCCGATCGACCCGATCGACGGCCGCTGTACCCGCCGTACCCGCGCCGTCGCGCTGCACCGGGATCCGGGCGGACGCCGCGGTCGTCCGCCGGTCCTCGAGCAGGGATCGTTCCGCCGGGGTGAGCCGGCTACCCGCCGCGCGCGCCAGGGCCGCCGGATCGGCGAAGAGCTCCTCGAGGAGCCGCTGGGGGGTCAGCAGCGGCCAGAGGCCGTCGAGCACCGTACGGACCCCCTCCTCCGACCACAGGTCCCGGGTGATCTGGCCACGTTCGTCGGCGTCGAGCAGCCCGCCCGGGATCTGGTTCACCACCTGGGTGGTCAGCTCGGCCACCAGCTCGCGCAGGAAGATCCGACGGGCCGAGTTGTGCGGGCGGCGGCTGCGCCGCGCCCGGGTGCGGGCCCGCGCGACCGTGTCGCGACCGAGGCGCAGCATGCGATCGTCGTAGGGGATGAGCACCTCTCGCCGCGGCAGCCGCTGCCGGTCCCTGACGGCGGCGGCGATGACCTCGACCATCCTCGGATCACCCTTGAGCGCCGCGGTCGCGACGTCCTCGACGCCGTGCGCGTCGACCCCGGGAAAGAGCCGTCCCGGCGTGGCGAAGATCACCCCGGTCTCCCCGAGGGAGGGCAGCACCTGGTCGATGTAGCGCAGGAACACCGGACTCGGCCCCACGACCAGCACGCCGGACTGGTCGAGCCGAGCCCGGTCGTTGTAGAGCAGATAGGCGGCACGGTGCAGCGCCACCGCGGTCTTACCGGTCCCCGGTCCACCGTCGACGACGAGCACGCCGTTCGCCCGCGCCCGGATGATGCGGTCCTGCTCGGCCTGCAGAGTGACGATGATGTCGTGCATGCGCCCGGTCCTGGGCGCGGCCAGCGCCTCGAGCAGCATCGTGTCGCCGGACGCTGTCACCCCGCCGGACTTGCCCGTGGCCGTGCCGGTGCCGGTGCCGGTGGCCATGTCGACCGGCAGGCTCAACGGGTCGTCGGCGATGCCGGTGACCTCCCGGCCCTTGGTCCGCAGATGACTCCGGCGCACCAGACCATGCGGATCGGCCAGCGTCGCCCGGTAGAAGGCGGTGGCCACCGGGGCCCGCCAGTCCACCAGGATCGGTTCCTGCCCGCTGTCGGACAGGCCGATCCGGCCGATGTACGTCCGGCGCCCGTCGGCGTAGTCCATCGCGCCGAAACACAGCCGTCCTTCGGCGGCGTCGAGGCAGGCGAGCCGGTCGGCGTGGGTCGCCGCGAACACGTCCCGTTCCACGAGTGATTGGGGGGTGCCCGTGCCACTTTCCAGCAGGACCCGGCGCAGCTGCCCACGGGTGATCTCGCGGACCTCGTCCAACCGGATGTACAGCGTGTCCAGGTAGGCCTGTTCACGGGCGCGCTCGACGTCCTGCGTGGTCGGCACCGGCTCTCCCTCCCGGTCGCGGTCGGATTCTTGGATTGCGGCTTCCCGGGCTGCGAGCCGACGCCGTCAGGTGAGCCAGGAAGGGTAACAGCCCCTCCCCCGCAGATCTTCCCGACCCGCCCGGTGACCCGGCTCTGGTGACCCCACCCTGGTAATGACATGTCCACGACAACGACGGCGTGTCCACGAACGACTCCGGCGACCCCGGCGACCCCGGCGAGCCGGCCCGCGCCATCCGGCCCGGCTGCCGGAATGCCGCATCATCGCTGTTCCAGGTTACGGATGTCCGGCGACTGGATACCCCGCAATGATCCACCTGGTGCGAGGTAGCGACCCACCTGATCCGAGGTAGCGAGCGGCCCGGGCGAAGGAGCCGTTTCCGGCGGTTCCTTCGCATCCACGGTGAACGGCATCCCGGGCTGGGGCGTCCACCGAGGTGAGATGCTCCACCAGGGCGCTGTCGAAGGCCGGCAGATCGTCCGGCCTGCGGCTGCTGATCAGCGTGTTCGGCCCGGACCGGCAGATGACGACCTGCTCGTCCACGACCTCGGCCCCGGCGTTGCGCAGATCGGTACGCAGGCTCGGCCAGCTCGTGATCCGCCGTCCGCGGACCACGTCCGCCTCGATCAGGGTCCACGGAGCGTGGCAGATCGACGCCACCGGGCGGCCGGCGTCGAAGAAGTACCGGACGAACTCGACAACACCCGGCTGCCACCGCAACTCGTCCGGATTGGCGACTCCGCCGGGCAGCACCAGCGCGTCGAAGTCCGCGGGATCCGCCTCGGCGACCGTGATGTCGACCGGGAAGGTGTCCGCGGGGTCCAGATGCCGGAACGCCTGCACCCTGCCTCCCTCCGTCGACACCAGCACCGGCCTCAGGCCGGCCTGCTCGATGGCCTTCCACGGCTCGGTGAGTTCGGCCTGCTCGACGCCCTCCGGCGCCACCAGAAACGCGATCTTGCGTTGAATCCTGTCGTCGTGCGTCGTCATCGACACGTCCTCCTACCTGACTCCTGCCTGCCTGCTGCCTGCCTGCCTGCTGCCTCGCCGGTTGGGGTCGGGACCGGACTGGCGTCAGGGCCTGCTCGCCGCCTCCCGCAGGTCGGTGACGTCGTGCTCGAGACGCGCCCGCACCAGCGCGGCAACCAGCCGCGGGAAGTCCTGCCGGCCGACCAGCGCGGCGAGCCTCGCCGGGTCGGTCGGCAGCCCGAGCGCTCCGGCCGTTCTCCGGGTGCGTTCGTCGAGGTGGGGCACCAGCTCGTCCCATCCCGCCTGCGCCTCGCGCAGGAAGATGTCGGCACCGACCGGCCCGATCCCCTTGATCTTCTGTAGCAGCTCTCGCTCCCGGTCCGGGGAGTGCTCGGCGGCATCCCGCAGCCGGCGGACATCACCGTCGTAGGTGTCCATCAGGTAACGGCAGGCCGCCTCCAACGTCCGAGAGGTGCTCTCGTCGTAGCGCGCGTACCCGCTGCCGTTCAGCACCCGGGTACGGTCCTCCCAGGTCGCCTCGGCCATGGCGGCGGCGTCGGTCCAGCCGGCGTCCATCAGGGAACGGCAGGCTGCGACCGCGATCGACGTGCGGATCCGTGCGCTCGCAAGCAGGGCGAAGACGATCATCCTGAACATCGCCTCCGCGGTGTCGGCCGGCACGTCGGCGCCGATCTCGTCGGCGTAGGTCCGCCCATGCCGGGCGAGCAGTTCGGCGAGCACCGCTTCTGTGTCGGTTCCAGCCATGCAGTGGGACTACCCGCGATCCCCGCCATCACTCCGCCCCGTCCATGCCGCCCCGGCGGGGCGGTACCCACCCACCACGTCCGCGGCGGTGTCTCGGGCCCGCCACCCGACGCCTCGCTACCCGACGCCCGGCTTCCGCCTGCCTGCCGTTGGTCCGCCCCCGGCTGTTCCCCTCAGCACGTGCCCTCTACCCGGTCGGGAGGGCAGGCTGGGGGTAGACACTTGAGAGAAGGGAGGCTGAGATGCCCACCAAAGCAGCACGGTCCGCGCTGGTTCCCCTGACTCCCGACCTGGCTCGGGAGGTGGTCGCCGCATCCGCCGCGGCGCCGTCCATCCATAACACGCAGCCGTGGCGCTGGCGCCTGGAGGCAGGCCGGCTCGCCCTTCTCGCCGACAGCACCCGCCAGCTCAAGGTCGCCGATCCCGAGGGCCGGCAGATGCTGTTGAGCTGCGGAGCGGCGCTGTTCAACGCTCGGCTGGCGCTGCGGGCCCGCGGCGAGGTCCCCGTGGTGGAGCCGCTACCCGACGGCGTTGACGACTTCCGCTCCGCTCCGCTCGCCACCATCTCGGTGATCGGCCATCAGCCTACCGAGGACGACGAGCGGGCGTTGGCCGATGCCATCCCGCGGCGGCACACCGATCGCCGGCCGTTCGACGACCAGCCGTTGCCGACCGAGGTAATCAGCCGCCTGCGTGCCGCGGCCGAGGCGGAGGGCTGCTGGCTTACCGCGCCGATCGACCCGGAGCTGCGCGTCCAGGTCAGCGTCCTGCTGTCCCGGGCGGACTGGATCGAGGCGCACAACGCGGCCTACCGGGAGGAACTGGCCTCGTGGAGTCGAATGGGGTCCACGTCGGCCGACGGCATCCCGCGCAGCGCAGTCGTCCACACCGACGCCCCGCGCCAGTCCGAGTTTCCGATGCGGGACCTCGACGTGGTCGGCGAGGCGGGGACCGTGCTGGACGAGACGGATGTGGAACGGCCCGGCATCCTGATCATCGGCACCGATGCGGACACGACCGCCGACCGGCTGCGCGCCGGGCAGGCGATGCAACGTGTGCTGCTCACCGCCACCTTGCTCAGTCTCGCCTCGTCGCCGATGTCGCAGGCGATCGACGTCGAGGGCATGCGGGAGCAGTTCCGCGGCACCACCAGCGGTCTCGGGCACGTCCAGATGATCCTGCGGGCCGGCTATCCCGAGCCGGGTGCGCAACCGCTCGGCCCCACTCCCTGCCGGGACGTTGACGAGGTCCTGGAGGTCGTCGGGTCGAATGATCGGGCGTAGCACCATGGCCGGCCGTTCACGTTCAGCCGTTCACGTCCCTTCCTGACACATTTGGCGAAAGCCGCACAGATACGGGGTTGCGTGGGCCGCCAGCCGCTTTGATCGGGACCAGACCGGGTCGCCGGTGGACCGACCGGCAATCGGAGGTGCCGCGAGGTCCGCGACGGCTCGGCCGTGACTCGGGGGTTCCCGGGGACGCGACGCGGCGTTCCCGGGAGACTCCCCCGCCCGGACCTTGGCCAGCCCCGGTCAGATCCCGACCGTACCCTGGTCGGCCCCCGGCCGACGAGGTGGCAGGACATGACCGGATGACGGAGGCCACGCGGGCGCCGAATGCCTGTCACTGCGTTGACATCGAGGTGGCGGGGGCTATTGGGGCCCCGACGGCCCGGTGCCCGGTCACTCTCGCCTAAGATTTTCCCAGCGGTTGACCGTAATGGTTGATCGGGAAATTCCATGATGGATCAAGAGTCGGTGCGCGTCCACCGGCGGGCCCGCGACCTGCGCGGCGTTCCCGGGCGAGGCCGCGGTCGGCACGCGGCGGGTGGGGGTACAGGTCGATGATGTCATCGGATGCGGGTGTGGCGGCACGATCCGCCCCCCTTGGCCCGGACGACCCCCACGAGCTCGGCTCGTACACGCTGCTGGGCAAACTCGGTCAGGGTGGAATGGGCATGGTCTATCTGGGCCGCTCCGGGAAGGGCCGGCTCGTCGCCATCAAGGTGATCCGGAACGAGGCCGTCGGAAACCCCGAGTTCCGAGCCCGGTTCCGGCTGGAGGCCGAGACCGCCCGGCGAGTCGCCCGGGTCTGCACCGCCGAGGTGCTCGACGCCGATCCGGACGCCGAGTGGCCCTACCTGGTCACCGAGTTCATCGAGGGCGAGACCCTCGCCCGGTACGTCCAGCGCAACGGCCCGCTCGCCGATGCCAACCTCGAACAGCGTGGCCGCGGCGCTCACCGCCATCCACAGCGCCGGGATCGTGCACCGCGACCTCAAGCCCGCGAACGTCATCCTCTCACCGTTTGGCCCCCGGGTGATCGACTTCGGTATCGCCCGGGCGGTGGACGCCGGCAGCAACCTCACCGGCGATCTCCAGCAGCTCGGGACGCCGGCGTTCATGTCCCCGGAGCAGATCGAAAGCCGGCCGATCACCTCGGCGGTCGATATCTGGGCATGGGGTGGCCTCGTCGCCTTCGCCGCCACCGGGCACTACCCCTTCGGTGAGGCCTCGGCGCAGGTGCTGCTCTACCGCGCCCTACACGAGGAACCGCAACTCGACGACGTCGACCCGGCGCTGCGCCCGATCGTCTGGCACGCGATGCGCAAGGACCCGAGTACCCGCCCAAGCGCCCAGCAGCTCATGCTGCGCCTGCTCGGCGACCCGTCGGGCACCGGCCCGGACGCCGCCGCCGCCGTCAACCCGCAGGACGTCACGAACGTCCTGCAGGGCTGGAAGCTGCCGGTGCCCGGCCCGGGCGCCCCGGCCACAGGCAGCCCGGCCACAGGCAGCACCGGGCCCCACGGGGCCGGATTCCCCGCGACGGCAGCGGCCCCCGTCAGCAGCGGTTACACCGTCGACCAGGACGCCCCGACCCGGCTACCCGCCAGCGCCGGGGGTCCCGGGGGTCCCGGGGGTCCCGGGGACAGTGGAGCCGATGGCCCCGGCAGGCAGGGCGGCGCGGGCAGGAGCAGGAACCGCACCCCGCTGCTCGTCGGTGGGGGTGTCGTGGTCGTCGGCGCGATCCTCGCGGGAGTATTCGCCCTCAGCGCGGGTGGTGACGGCGGCTCCGGGACCGATGCGGCCAATCCGGCCACCGTCTCCGGGGCTCCGGCCACATCGGCCCAATCGGCCCAATCGACGGCCTTCACGCTGCCCAGTGCGGCCCAGCCGCTTGGCAAGGACACCCTCGTCTACGCGTCCAACCGCAACGGCAACTACGACCTGTTCACCGGGCAGGTCACGGACAACGGGCCGCTCGCGAACGACAAGCCGATCGTCACCGGTCCGGACCAGGAGATGCTGCCCGCGATCAGCAGCGATCGCAAGACGATCGTCTACTTCAAGAAGGGCAGCCCGAATACGCTGCAGGCGATCGCCGCCGATGGCTCCGGGAAACCTGTACAGCTGTTCACCTCGGGCCCGGCCGCCAAGCTGACGATCGCGGACGACGCCCGGCCCTCACTCTCCCCCGACGGCGGCTTCCTGGTCGTCCGTTCCACCACGGATCAGACCGGAACGCTGAACCCCGGCCTGTATGTGGTGAAACTGGACGGCTCGAGCGTGCGACGGCTCAACGCGAAGCCGCAGGCGACCGACCCCGCCTGGTCGCCGGATGGCGAGCGGATCGCCTACTGGTCGAACAATACCGGTGGCAACCGCGGCTTCATCGTGGTGATCCCGACCCAACCGGATGCCCAGCCGACCCCGATCACGCAGGATCAGGGTAACGGGGACTCGGACCCGGTCTGGTCCCCGGACAGCAGGAAGATCGCTTTCACCCGGGCGAAGAACGGCGATCTGGAGATCTTCGAGATGAACTCGGACGGCACCGACGCCCGGCAGCTCACCCGGGTGCACGGGGACGACCAGGACCCGGCCTACGCGCCGGACGGTCGCATCGCCTTCAGCGGGCAGCGCAATCCCACGAACCCCGATGACCGGCAGCTCTACGTTCTGAATCCGGACGATCTGAACGATGGTGACCGCAAGCTCACCACTACCGGCGGGTTCAACGGCCACGCCCGTTGGAACGCCGGCTGAGCTCCTTGCCTATCCAGCGGGATAAATCAGGCACAAAAGCCTCTGGACAGGCAAGGAAGCCGGTGAGAGGAGTCAGTTATGCACAGATCGCGGACGAGCCCGGCAGGATACTCGAACCGTGATCGACGCTGGGGACGTGACCCAGTCCTACGAGAAGGCCGTCGCACTCGCCCGCAGGCAGGCAGGCATGATCACCCGTCGACATGCCCGGCAGCTCGGGATGTCGGACCAAACGATCAGCGTTCGTAGACGCAGGCACGGCTGGACCTCCCCGGTGCGGGGCACGTTGCCCATGCCGCCCGTTCGGGACGAAATCCGGGCCCTGCCCGAGCGGCGCTGTCGATCGTCGCAGGGACGATCTGCGGACGTACCGCGGCCCGACTGCACGGCCTTCCCGCCCTCTCCCGCTGGCGGCCCGGCGAACCCGTCGATGTCGCGCTGCCCGGCGAAGGGGGACTTCGTCAGCGTCTGGCGCGATGTCACGACAGGAGCTGCGAGGACGACGGAAGTCGTCCGGATGGCACTTCTCCGATCCCGCGCGGGTGGCTCTGCCGAAGCGTGGATCCCCGCCGTCCGTCCCGGAGAAGCCGGGACGGACGGCGCCCGAGGCTCCCGACTTCCTTGCCTGCCCAGAGACTTTTGTGCCCGATTTATCCCTCTGGATAGGCAAGGGGCCTAGCGGGGTGCGCCGCTGACCGGTGCGGCGGCGGCGCGTTTGACGGTCTTCGGGTCCATCCGGCGGATCAGGAGGGAGGTGATGATCACGAGAAAGACGCCGACGACGAGACCGGCGACGATGTCGGTGAGGTACGCCGAAGCGCTGTGGTCGAAGAAGGGGTCGTCAACGACCTTCGGGTTCACCGGCTTCTGGTTGTCCGGCCGCAGCACGCCGGCCAGGGTGATGCGGTTCAGGTCACCGACCGAGGCCATCGACGCGAAGCCCCAGCGGGCCGGCGCGATGTAGCTGATCTGCTCCAGACCGGGCGTGCCCTTCACCGGCACGATACCACCGCTGAAGATGAGCTGGGCCATGGTGATCAACACCAGGAGCGGCATGGTCTTGTCCGCGTTGTCGACCATCGCCGAGATCACCAGCCCGAGCATGGCCGACGCAAGCGAGACCACGATCACGGCGATGAGCAGTTCGAGCAGGGCGTTCCCGAGCACGACACCCTTGTCCGGCGTTCGCCCGGCAAGACCGATCAACGTGAACGGGATCGCCTGGGCGACAGTGATCACGATAAGAACGAGGATCTTCGAACCGACATACGCGGTCCGGGACAGACCGATGGCTCTCTCTCTTCGATAGATCGCCCGTTCCTTGACGATCTCTCTGACCGAGTTCGCCATGCCCATGAAACAGGCACAGAGAACCATGATCAAAAGAACTGTCGGGGCATCCGAGTTCGGCGAGAACTGTTTGGCCTGTTCGGCCGTGAGATCAAAGTTCCCGCCGATGGCCCTGGGTATCAGCCCGAGCAGGAACGGGAAGGCGATGATGAGCCGCAGGTATGACTTGTCGGATGCGACGACGGCCGTTGTTCGTCGACTCAGCGTCACGAGCTGCGAGATCACCGACTGCTGCCGCAGGGACGGCAGTTCCTCGGGAGCCGGCCGGGCCGACGGAGCGGTGATCGAGGCGGGCACGTAGTAGCGCGAGTTGCGGAACTTGGCGGCCGACTCGGCCCCCGGCGTCGCCTCCAGGGTGAGGAAGACGTCCGGGTAGTCCCGCTTACCGAAGAAGGGCAGCGCGTCCTGCGGCGGACCGAAGTAGGCCACGTAGCCGCCGGGAGCGAGGACGAGGATGTAGTCGCACAGGTCGAGTTGGGCGACGCTGTGGGTGACCACGATGACCGTCCGGCCGTCGTCCGCGAGCTTGCGCAGCGACTCCATGACGTTCTTGTCCATGCCCGGGTCGAGGCCGGAGGTCGGCTCGTCGAGGTAGAGCAGGGTCGGCCGGGTCAGCAGCTCCAAGGCCACCGAGGTCCGCTTGCGCTGGCCGCCGGACAGCCGGGAGACCTGGGTGTTGGCGTGCTGGGTGAGACCCAGCTCGGCGAGCACCTCATCGACCCGGGTGCGCCGCTCCGCCTTCGTGACGTCCGGCGGGAAGCGCAGCTCGGCGCCGAATTCGAGCGCCTTGCGGACGGTGAGCGAGGTGTGCAGCAGGTCCTCCTGCGGCACGTAGCCGATCCGGCGCCGCAGTTCGTCGTACTCGGAGTAGAGGTCCCGGCCGGCGTAGCGCACGGTGCCCTTGTCCGCGGGGCGGAAGCCGGTGAGCGCGTTGAGCAGCGTCGACTTGCCCGCCCCGGACGGCCCGACGACGCCCAGCAGCGCCCGGCCGGGCAGCTTGAACGTCATGTCGTGCATGAGCTGCTTCTGACCGGCCCAGACGTTCAGGGCGTCGGCCTCGAAGCTGACGTCACCGGAGTCGATGTACTCGACGAGTTGGTCGCCCTCAAGTTGGAAGACGTGGTGACCGACGGCGATGACGTCGCCCTGGCCGACGGGCGCCCGGTTGATCCGACGACCGTTGACGAACACGCCGTTGGCGGAGTCGAGGTCGGCGATCTGCAGGCCGGACCGGCCGATGTAGAGCTCGGCGTGCCGGCGGGAGGCGAGCAGGTCGGTAATGACGATGTCATTGTCGCGGGCACGGCCGATCGACATCGTGCCCGGGCGCAGCCGATAGGTGGTTCGCCGCTCGTGCTCCTGCTCGAGGCTGGTGACGCCACTCACCCGTTCGCCCTGGCCCTGGTCGTCGTAGTCGTGCCCACGCTGGGACGGATCGGTCGGCCCCTGATGCGAGGTCCCGCGCCCACCTCGCGAGGAGCCCGTGGGCCGCGGCGGAGAGTAACCGGCGGCATTGGGCAGCATCGTCTGCATGTCGTAACCGGGGTCGTACTCCGGCTCGTCCAGCAGCCTGCGGCCTTCCGGCACCTGGGGATGGATGACGACCTCGGGCCCGGTCGGAGTGCCGAGACGAAGCCTCACCTCACCGTGCACCGGGACGGTCTCGGGCATGCGCTGCCCGTCGATCCAGGTGCCGTTGGAACTGATGTCCCGAACAACCCACCCGCTGCCGGTCTGCTCAAGGAGGAGATGGCGACGGGAGACCCGACTGTCCGCTATGACGTAGTCGGCGGTCCGGGCACGGCCGACGATGAACTGCGCCTCGGCCGGCACGGTGGCCGCACCGGCCTCGGTGACGACTCTCAGGAAGGTCGTCTGCACGTGTTTCCCCCTTCGCGACGGGACGCTGGCCGGGATGTCCCGCCGAACTCCACCTTGTCACTACGTTGTGCGGTGTCACTACACTGTGCGGTTTTACCAGGTACTGCGGTGCCACCATGGCGTGCCGGGTCACCACGTCGCGCGGCTACTCGGGCCGCCCGATCACGCCGGATGCCCGATCGTAGCGTCGAGGGATGACCTTGATCCACCCCGGGTGACGATTTACCACCAGCTGAACGGCGATCGTTGCCGTCGCGTCGACTTCCGGGCATCTCTCGGGTTCCTGCCGCCTCATGATCGGTCGATTTACCGGTTGCCCTGCTCGAAACCTTCCGAGCCGCGTCACCTTGGGTGATCAGATCGTCTCGGTGACCGTGCCCCGGAAGTGATGACGATGACGGATGCCCCCCGTCCGGCACCCTATGAGAATGACGGCCGACGGTCCCCGACAGTGGCATCTGTCGCCGACCCGACCAGCGACCGCAGGCCTCGGCGGCACCCGGGACGCACGCCACGAAAGCGGACGATCAGCCAACGGACGACCACCGAAAATCGGCTGATGAAACGCCGGGAGGTGCCGCGCGTCGAACGATCGTCGACAGGTCGACGCACTCCGGGAAGGACGTAGTCCGGGAAGAGAGGGGCCACGGGCGGCCTCGACCGGATCCGATCCGGGCCCCGACCGGGGGGAGTGCGGTCGGTACGGCTCGACCACCGCGCGCGAGGCATTCCGGACTGGCACAACTGTGGCGGAAATCATGTCAGGACTCAGGGCCGCCGCTCAGGGCTCAGGACTCAGGACGCCGGGAGCACCACGTCCTCGGCAGTCGCGGTGAGTGAGAGACCGGTCGCGTTCGTGGATGCCTCGACGATGCGGAGGTTGAATGGCAGACCGGAGATCGGGATCGGGATGGACGGCAGGAGTTCTCCGGGGACGCTGAATCCGAGGTTCACAGCTCCGGTGAGCTTCACCTCGCTCGGCACCAGGGTGAGCATGTTGTCCCGGACCTCGAACGTCGTGATCCCACCGACCTGCTGGGTACCCAGCACCGACACGTTGACGGTGCCAGTCACCTCGATCTTCTTTCCTCCGTCGACCGGCTCCACCTGCATCTGCTGCCCGGCGAGGTAGGCGTTGAGGTCGTTGTAGGTCATGCCCACAGTGGCCCGCACGCGATCGACGGGCACCTGCCCGACATTGTCGGTGATGGCATCACCGAGCGGTACGTGTACACCCTTCAGATTGGCCTTCACCGACGAGATCTTCGGACCCGGCGTCGGGATGCCCTCGATCTCTACTCCGATGTTGGTGAACTTTCCGAACAGGACCTGGGTAAGGAACGGGAATCCGCCGATGCTCACGCTCTTGACCGTCGGGACAGGATCACCCGGCTTGATGTTCTCGGCTACGCCGGCCTCGACCTGCTTGCGCATCTGATCCTTGGCTATCACCACGCTGACCCGGTCGCCCACGACGAACAGGACGAACAGGGCGACCAGCGCGATGAGCAGTTTCCGGCGCCGACGACGCGGCTTGGCGGGCACGGCGGGCGTGCCGCCGCTTGGCGCCCCGGCGAATCCCTCCGGGCCTTTACCACCCCCGCCGACGGCGCCGGGCAGCCGATCGTGGGATCCACCGCCCTCGCCTGCGGTGATGTTCCCCATCCCCATGGTCCCGGGCGCCGCGCCCAGGACCGTGGTGCCGTCGTAGCCACCCTGAGCGCCGGAGCCGGCCCACGGCTCATAACCGGCCGGCGGCTCATAACCCGTCGGCCGGTCGCCCCTCCGGGTCGGCGCGACCGGCCGCGCCGGCCGGAACGAGTCCGCAGGCGGCGGTGGTCCCACCGGGGCGCCCGGACGAGCCGGCCTGTTCTGGTTCGCGGGCCGCGTCCCATCACCGTCCGGAGGCATCCCATGGGTGCTGTCCGCAGGCTGCTGCCCGTCACCGTCACGTCCGTCGTTCACCGGTCCATCTCCTGCCATGCTGCGCCGGAGCACGCCGTCGCCCTGTCGATGTCCGCCTGGCTGTTGTCCTGTGCCTGGCCCTGCCGGATCGTCGCATGCTCCGTGCCTTCCGCACGGCCGCGGGTCCGATCTATCCGTGCGACATCGGTGTTGGATTCCCGACTTGACCGACCAGACCGGGCAAACCAGATACCATCGATCGCCGCCCGGAGCATGATCTGCCAGCCGCCACCAGCCGCCACCAGCCGCCACCAGCTCACACCTCCAGCGGGAGCTGCGCCACCGGAGTGGCCCGTCTGTCCGGTGCGAGCCGGAAAACGTCGCCGCGCGGGGCGGCGAACGCCTGCCAGAAGTGGTCCGCGACCACCCCCGGACGTAGCGGGCCCGCGGCGTCCACCCTGCCGTCGAGAACCACCGTGCGCAGCCGGACACCCCGCGCGGCCAGCATCGGCCGTACCGCATCGGCGAGGGCGGCGAGGCCTGCCTTGCCGATCGCCAGCGCGAACCGGCCGGCCACCGGCTCGGTGCGCGATCCGGCCGTGGTCAACAGGATGGTCGCGGCCGGCCGGTCCACGAGGAGGTCTGCCGCCACCTGCACCGCGGTGAGCGCGCCCGTGACGTTCACCGCAAGGGTCTGGTTCATCGTCTCGGCCTTCACCGTGAGGGCGCCGCCGCGGATGCTGAGCTTGGCGTTGTAGACGAGCACCGTCAGCCCCCCGACGTCGGCCGCCACCCGCTGGATGGCCGTGGTGAGAGCCGGCTGGTCGGTGACGTCGGCGACGGCGCCGTGCACCGCCAGGCCGTCCTCGGCGAGCTCGTCTCTCACCCGGGTCAGCGTGTCGGCAGACCGGGAGACGACCCCCAGGGCGAACCCCTCCCGGCCGAACCGGCGCAACAGGTCGGAACCGAAGCTCGCCCCCGGTCCCACGACGACGAGGCCGCGGGTCGCCGGGGCGAACTCCGGGTCCCCGGCATGGCCACGATCACGGTCGACGCCACCGCCCGGCCCGCCGGGGTGACCCGGAGCCGGCTCGCACGGTCCGGTGCTCATGGCTTCATCCTGACGGAGACGCTGTCCGGACATCCCGGGGATCGACGCTCCGCCCGGCCTGATCGGGCCGGGCGGAGCCGGTCGGCCGCTCCGAGCCGCCGCGACCCCGGTCTTCAGGGGTGGGCCCGCTGCTCCCGGGCGGCCTCGACGGCCGCCCGGGCCCGCAGCGGCGCGCAACGGTGGTAGGCCCAGCCCAGGGCCGCACCGACGATGACCACCGGAATCAGCAGGAAGAGCAGGACAACCACACAGGCGGCAATGGTCTCCACACCCTTGGTCTACCCGGGCTCCCCCGGGTCGACCCGGTACGCCCGGTAGCGCCCTCAGACGACGAGAACCCCGGGGTTGAGGATGCCGGCCGGGTCCAGCGTCCGTTTGACCGCCCGGAGCACCTCGACGCCGAGATCGCCGATCTCGGCGTCGAGCCAGGGCCGGTGCTCCGTTCCGACCGCGTGGTGGTGGGTGATCGTGCCGCCCGTGGCGACGACCGCGTCCGTGGCCGCGGCCTTGGCCGCCCGCCAGCTCCCGATCGGGTCGTCGCCCTCGCCGCAGACGACGGTGAAGTAGAGCGAAGCCCCCGTGGCGTACAGATGAGAAATGTGGCACATGACGACCGGTGCCAGGCCGGCGGCGGCCAGCGTCGTGGTGAGCGCGTCTCGGACGGCCGCGTACAGCCCGGGCAGCGCCGTCCAGAATCCCGCCGTTTCCAGGGTCTCGGCGAAGATGCCCTGGTCCAGCAGCGCGTCGCGCAGGTAGGGCGCCCGGAACCGACTCTGCTCCCAGTCCTGGCCGGCCGCCGCGCCGAGCCGCCTGGCGCCCCCGGCGAGCAGGACAGCGGCGACCGCCGCGGAACGCTGTTCCACCGCGCGATCGTCGCCTTCGTAGCCGGTCACCAGGTAGCAGCCGACGGCGCCACCCCCGCGCTCGCCGCCCGACCGGGTCGGCCGCGCGAGCCCCGCGACGGTCTCCGTCTCGTCGGACAACCGGCATACCGTCGGCCGCAGGTCGCCGGCGGCGAGTGAGCGCAGCAGCCGGGTGCCGGTCGCGAAGTCGGGCACCGACCAGGCCTCGTAGCCGCGCCGGGCCGGCAGCGGCCGGACCCGGGCGACGACCTGGGTGATCACCCCGAAGGCTCCCTCGGAGCCGAGTAGCAGCTCCCGCAGGTCCGGTCCAGCGGCCGACGCCGGGGCGCGGCCGAGCTCCCAGCCACCCACCGGCGTGGCCACCCGCAGGCCGACGACCAGTTCGTCGAACCGGCCGTAGCCCCCGGACGCCTGGCCACTGGATCTGGTCGCCGCGTAGCCACCGATGGTGGCATACTCCCAGGACTGGGGGACGTGCCCGAGTGTGAGACCGTGCTCGGCCAGCAACGCCTCGGCCCGGGGGCCCCGCAGCCCGGCGCCGAGCTCCGCGGTGCCGGAGTCGGGATCCACCCGGCCGAGCCGGTCCAGCCGGGCGAGGTCGAGGGCGACGACGGCACGGTCGCCACGCTCGGGCGGCGCAAGGCCGCCGACGACCGAGGTACCGCCCCCGAACGGCACGACCACGAGGTGCTCTCTGGTCGCGACCCGCAGCACGCCGAGCACCTCGTCATGATCGGCGGGCCGGACGACCGCGTCGGGCGCGGCGGAGGCGTCCCCGGCCCGCAGGCGCAACAGATCGGTCGTCGAGCGGCCCCGGCAGTGCCGGATGCGCGCGACATCGTCCACCCGGACCTCGCCGTCCCCAACGACCACCGCGAGCGCGGCCCGGGCCGGATCCGGCAGCCGCGACGCGGGCAGGCGTACCTCGGCGAGCGGGACGGGCGGGCGAGGACGGGCGGGAATGCCGAGCCGAGCCAGCAGAAGGCGGGTGGAATCGGGCAGTGGGTCATGCGCCTCGGCGGGGCCCCAGCCCCACCAGACAGATTCGGTCAGGAGGATCTCACGGGCTTTCTCGTGGGCCTCGTCGATGCTCGTCATCGGCGTGCGTACCGCCTGTCCGATCCGGTGGTGCCTCGGTAGAATCTCCCACGAGACAGTGGGACAGCCAACGTCACATTGTCACAAGGTCTCGTCCTACGATGACACATCCCGCGCGGCGGCGCCGCTCCCCGCGCCCGTGGCGACGGGCGGGAGGAAGGGCTGCCGGATGGCTCTCGCAGGCGAGGAGGCCGTCCTCGACGCGACCAAGGCATCCCTGCTGGCGGTCGGGGTCCGGCGGACCACCATGACCGAGGTAGCGCGCCGCGCCGGAGTGAGCCGGATGACCCTCTATCGACGCTGGCCGGACCTGCGCTCACTGGTCGGTGATGTGATGACGCGCGAGTGGACCCAGGTTGTGACGGCCGCGTCGGCCATGGCCCAAGCCGGGCCGGACGGCGGGCCTCCGGACGGCGGGCTGGCCGACGATCTCGTCGAGCACATCATCGCGACGGTGGAGGCGTTCCGCACCAACCCGCTCTATCTGCGGATCATCGAAACGGATCCCGAGCTGCTGATCCGGTACCTGATCGAGCGACGTGGCGCCACCCAACAGATGATCCTGGACCTGCTGACGAGCCAGTTCCGCACCGCCGCGGCGAACGGCGCCGTGCGGCCCGCGGACCCGTCGGCGCTGGCCCTCACGGTCCTGCTCGTCGTGCAGTCCTTCGTCCTGTCCGCCGAGGCCCTCGGCTGCGGTGTCCCCGCTGCGACCCGGACCGCCGAACTGCGCCGGCTCCTGCGCGGCTACCTCGTGCCGGAGCCGGTCAAGGAGAGCATTGGGGGATCACCATGACGGTTCTGACGCTCCCGCCGACCACGGCGACCTCGTTGAACGCCGGACGGCGGGAACGGGAGCTGGCCGCCGTCGCGGCTGGCGGCCCGGTGGACCTGCTGGTAATCGGCGGTGGGGTCACCGGGGCTGGGGTGGCCCTGGACGCCGCCTCCCGCGGCCTGTCCGTCGTCCTCGCCGAGGCGCACGACCTCGCCTTCGGCACGAGCCGATGGAGTTCCAAGCTCGTTCACGGCGGGCTGCGTTACCTGGCTACCGGAGATGTGGCGCTGGCGCGGGAGAGCGCCATCGAGCGCGACATCCTGATGCGGCACACCGCGCCCCATCTCGTGCGGGCGCTGCCCATACTCACCCCGCTGACCCCGGGAGTACCGCGGTCGAACGCCGCGTTGGTCCAGGCCGGGGTGTGGCTCGGCGACCTGCTGCGCCGCGGCGCGGGCACGCCCCGCGCGGTCCTGCCCGGCCCACGCCGGCTGACCGCCGTGGAGACGCTCGGGGTGGCTCCCGCGCTCCGGGAAGCCGGACTGCGCGGCGGGGTGCTGCACTGGGACGGCCAGCTCGTCGACGACGCCCGTCTCGTAGTCGCGCTGGCCCGGACCGCAGCCGGATTCGGCGCCCGGATCCTGACCCGGCTGCGGGTGACCGGCCTCGACGGCGGCGGCCTCGACGGCGGACCCCGCGGCCCGAGCCGGCACGGTTGTCGTGGGATCGAGGCGACCGCGGTGGACACCCTCACCGGTACCCGGATCACCCTGCGTGCGCGGACGGTGGTCAATGCCACCGGTGTGTGGGCGCCGGCCCTGGCTCCGGGGATCCGGCTGCGGCCGAGCCGCGGCACCCACCTCGTGCTGCGCTCCACCGTCCTGGCCGGGACCCGCGCGGCGCTGTCCCTGCCGATGCCGGGTGAACGGAACCGGTTCGCGCTGATGCTGCCCCAGGACGACGGCCGCGTCTACGTCGGGTTGACCGACGTGCCGGTCGAGGAGGTCGTCGACGTCCCGGTGCCCGACGAGGACGAGATCGCGCAGCTGCTGGGCATCGTCTCGAACGTGCTGGCCACCCCCATCGACCCGGCGGACCGGCTGGGCGCCTTCGCGGGCTTGCGCCCACTGCTCGACACCGCCACCGACCACACCGTCGTTCCCCACAGCGCCGCCACCCGTACCAGCGCCGCCCGCACCGCCGATCTCTCCCGACGGCACCTGGTGCGGACCGACCCGGGCGGCCTGGTCACGGTGGTCGGCGGCAAACTGACGACCTATCGACGGATGGCCGCCGACGCGGTGGACGCCGCCGTCGCGGTGGGCGACCTCGACGCCGGCCCCTGCCGTACCCGGCGGCTCGGCCTGGTCGGTGCGGCACCTCGATCGGTCCTCGCCACGGTGGCCGCGCCGCGCCGTCTGGTCGAGCGGTACGGGACGGAGGCACCGAGGGTGCTGGCCCTGGCCGACGGCGACCCCGACCTGCTGGCACCCGTCGCCGAGGGGACGCCGGTCACCGGCGCGGAGCTGCTGTTCGCGGTGCGGGACGAAGGCGCGCTCGACCCGGCGGACCTGCTGGATCGCCGGACGCGCATCGGGCTGGCTCCCGCCGACCGCCGGGCGGCCCTGGGCCCGGCCCGGCAGCTGTTCGACCATACGCTGACGCGCTAAGCTTG
>NZ_CDXDOS010000047.1:3694-19506 GCF_978021245.1 Frankia sp. CoBUL1 | reverse complement strand
CCGTCACACCACGCGACCTTCGCGCAGCCCTGTGCTGTGACCTGATGTGGCACGCCTCGTGTCGTGACATGAATCGCCCGCAACCCCTGGCAATCTTGGTTGTTCCTGACGCAACCGAGAGGCCACGGAGCTACGGGCTTGGACGATCATACGAATGACGCGACGCGGTTGCTCGACATCGACGGTCTGACGGTGTCGCGCGTCGAGATGCTCGCGGGCAGGACACGGCAGGTGTGGCTTGCGACCGCGGACGAGACGGCGCGGGCGTGCCCGGGTTGCGGGGTGTTCGCGCGCAGGGTCAAGGGCGTCGTGACCACTCGGCCGCGTGACCTGCGCTACGGCCCGTCCCCCCTGCGACTGGTGTGGGTCAAACGCCGCTGGTACTGCCAGGAACCACTGTGCGCGAAGCGGTCGTTCACCGAGTCGCTGCCGGCGGTGCCGGCGCAGGCACGGTTGACGACCCGGCTACGCGAGCAGGCCGGCCGGCTCGTGGTCGACGGGATCTGCGCGACGGTGGTAGCCAGCGCGCGGCACCTTGCGCTGTCCTGGCCGACGGTCATGGACGCGGCGCGCGACGTGGCCGCGCCGTTGACCGACACCGCCTCACCGCCGGTGGACGTGCTCGGGATCGACGAGACCCGCCGAGGCCGGCCGCGCTGGCGGCCCGCGGACCGCGTTCCCACACCGGCGTCCCCCGAACCTGCTGGCGGCGCGCCCGCCGTCCCTGCGCCCGCCGAGACCGTCGAGCCCGACCCGGCGGGTGGCGAGCCGGCGAAGACCCGGGTGCTCGCCGACCGGTGGCATGTCGGATTCACCGACCTGGCCGGCGGGCAGGGCATGCTCGGCCAGGTCGAGGGCCGCACCACCGACGACGTCGCGTACTGGCTGGCCAGCCAGACACCGTCCTGGCGCGACCGGATCACCCACGTGGCGATCGACATGTGCACGGTGTTCGTCGCCGCGGTCCGCCGCTACCTGCCGGGCGCCACCCTGGTCGTCGACCACTTCCACGTCGTGAAACCCGCGAACGACGCCGTCACAGAGGCCCGCCGCCGGGTCACCACCCAGCTACGGGGCCGCCGCGGCCGCGACACCGACCCCGAATGGAAGATCCGTAACCTGCTGGCCCGCAACCGCGAGAACCTCACCGACCGCCAGCTGACGAAACTGTGGAACACCCTCGTCGACCTCGGCGAACCCGGCCAGACGATCCTGACCGCCTGGATCGCCAAGGAAGAACTACGCGCGCTGCTCGCACTCGCCCGCACCCACCCCGCCCGCACCGTGATCGCCCACCGGGTCGTCAAGCTCGACGCCCGCAACGCCTTCGGCTACCGCAACCCCGAAAACCAGCGGCTACGAAAACGCTGCGCAACCACCCGCCGAACCCGCAGATGCCTCAACCCCGCTTAACTTCGAAGAGCCGGTAATCCGGAACCCGACCGGCGGCGTCCCGGCGGCGGTTCACCCGACCGGAACGCGTCTGTCACCCGCGTCCTGCGTTCCCAGGCGTCATGGTTGTCTTCTGACTGGTTGAACGAGCCGCTCTGGTTGGACGAGCCGCTGGTGAACGGGCCTCGACGATCCCGTCATGACCGCGCTACGGCAGTGGTGCTCCCAGACCGAGACCACCTACCGCCTGGTCCGTTGGCTTACCGGCTGCCGGTCGTCGGCGGTGGTCGGGGTGGTCGAGGTGGTCGAGGTGGTCGGGGTGGTCGGGGTGGTCCTCGAACAGGATCCGCGCCATGGTGCGCGCCAGTTCGTGATGAAGCTGGACGTCGGCCCGACAGGCGACGCGGGACCCCAACCCGGCGAATTCGCGCGCCACTGGCGGACGATCGCCGACGCCCTCGGGTTCACCGAGCGCCACCTCGCCACGCCCGTCCATCAGCCGGTCGCGGTCGGCGATGGACGATGATTCGTCTTCCAACAGGTCGCGGGTGGCAGCCTTCGAGAGCTGGTCACGCTGCGCGCCCTGCTGGAGGCTGTCGTCCACCCGCGGCGGGCCGGGCGCCGGGGGGACTCCGGCAGCGGTCCGACGGAGACCTCGTGCCGCGGTGGCTGTTCCTGCTCATCGACCGGGTCCGATCGGCGGCGGAGGACTGGGCACGTCGGGCCGGTCTGGTCGACCTGTGGCGCGACCAGATCCCGCTGTCCCTGCTGGCCGTCGCCCTGACCTGCCTCGGACGGACATCCACCCGGCCGGAGGACCAGGGATGCTTCCGGCGGCTCGCGGCGAACAGCGCCGCGGTGTTCCTCGACCGGCATCACCCCGACAGCCGGCATCCGGACCGGCCGCACGAGGGCCTGCCGCAGAGGGATCCGCCGCACGAGGAGCGCCCGGACGGGGACCGACGCAACCCGGGCGAGCGGCCCTGGACGCGGATGACCCGACCGGGTCCGCGTGCAGACTCGCTCACCGTCCTGGTCGAGGCCTGTGCCGTGCCGGCCGCATTCGATCAGGCCTCCTCGGCCCACCTCGACCTGTCCAACCTGGCCAAGGCCGATGCCCGCAAGACGCTCCTGCGGCGGCTGGCTGGGCGCTGAGAGAAGGATTGACGTTTCCGGCCTGCATTGACTCCGGCGACCGACCCAGGGTGGCCGCCGCGGACAACGGAAAGGACAACGGAAAGTTGTGGAGGATTGAGCACGGTCCGACGGCGTCAAACCATGCTCAACCCTCCACATTTCACCGGGCCGCCGGAGCGACTGCTCCGGATTCGGGGTCGGGGTCGGCCGGGCCCGCCACGGACATCACCACCAGCAGCTGGTCCAGGGCGACGAGGTCGCCGGGCCGGACGAGTACTTCCTTGACGATCCCGGCGCCCGTCGCCGAGACGGTGTGCTCCATCTTCATGGCCTCGACGACGGCCAGCGACTGCCCGTCCGCCACGGTCATCCCCGGTGCGACCAACACCGCGGTCACCGTGCCCGGCATGGGGCTACGCGCCTGCCCGCCGGGCACCGGCCCGGCCCCGGTGCCCGGCACCGGAATCACCTCGGCCAGGCCCCACGCCCCACCGTCGCGGCCAAGCCAGAGGATCCCGTCGGCGGGCTCCCACGCGTAGGCCCACCGGGTGGTGACCGCACCGATCGTGACGAGCAGCTCGTCGCCGAGCTGACTGACCGATGCGGCGACCGGCGGCCCGTCGGCGATCCGGACCCGGGCCGCATCGGGGGTGCCGCGCGCCGCGACCCGCAGCGTTGACACCGTCCGCACCGCCCGCTCCCCGCGTCCCGGCTCCGCCCCATCCCCGTGGCCGTTACCATCCCCGTGGCCGTTACCATCCCCGTGGCCGTTACCATCCCCGTGGCCGTTACCATCCCCGCCCTCAACCCCGGCCCCGATCTCGGGTGGCGCGCTGCCACCAGGTTCGGCGCCGTCGGGGCCGCCGGACGGTACTGCCCCACCGGGCAGGGCGACCTCCCAGGTCAGCCACGCGGGCTCACCGGGCCGCCATCCGGAGGGGATGTCCCACGGGTCGACCACCGGACCGGCCGGTTGCAACGTCAGCAGCCTGGCCAGGGCGTATCCGAGGAACGCCTCGCCGGGCAGATCGTCCGGGGTGAGGGCGGCGAGATCACGTTCGACGAGACCGGTGTCGAGCCGCCCGGCGACGACGTCCGGATGGGCGAGCAGCGAGCGCAGGAAGCCGATGTTGGTCGTCACCCCGAGCAGGACCGTGCCGGCGAGCGCGGTGTCGAGGCGGGCGATCGCGGCGGCGCGGTCCGCGCCCCAGGCGATCACCTTGGCCAGCATAGGATCGTACGTGGTGCTCACGATGTCCCCGGCCCCGATGCCGGCGTCGACGCGGATGGCCGGCCCGGCCGGTTCCCGGAAAGTCAGCACCCTACCGCCGGTCGGCAGGAATCCCCGCCCGGGGTCCTCGGCGTAGATCCGCGCCTCCACCGCGTGCCCGGTCAGGCGGATGTCGGCCTGACCGAAGCGCAACGGCTCCCCGGCCGCGATCCGGATCTGCTCGGCGACCAGGTCCACCCCCGTCACCAGCTCGGTGACCGGATGCTCGACCTGGAGCCGGGTGTTCATCTCCATGAAGTAGAACTCATCCGGCGCGTCGGCGGACAGGATGAACTCGACCGTGCCCGCTCCGACGTAGCCGACGGCGCTGGCGACGGCGACCGCCGCCCCCCCGAGCCGCTCCCTGGTCCGCGCGTCGAGCGCCGGCGCCGGCGCCTCTTCAACAATCTTCTGGTAGCGCCGTTGCAGGCTGCACTCCCGCTCACCCAGGTGGAGCACGCTGCCGTGCTCGTCGGCGAGGATCTGGACCTCGACGTGGCGGGGACGGGTGATGAACCGCTCCACGTACAGGGTGTCATCCCCGAAGCCGGCGGCGGCCTCCCGGCGGGCCGACGCGATCGCCTCCGGCAGCCGGGCGGGCTCGCGGACGATGCGCATCCCCTTGCCACCACCCCCTGCCGAGGGTTTGAGCAGCACCGGATAGCCGATCTGACCGGCGGCCTCGGCGATCGCGGCATCGCTCATGCCCGGCGCCGACCGGCCCGGCACGACCGGCACCCCCACCTCGGCCACCGTCCGCCGCGCGGTGATCTTGTCGCCCATCACCTGCACCGCGGCAAGCGACGGTCCGATGAAGAGCACTCCGGCCGTCTCACAGGCCTGTACGAAGGCCGCGTTCTCGGCGAGAAAGCCATAACCGGGATGGACGGCCTCCGCCCCGGACACCCTCGCAGCCTCCAGCACGGCCTCGATGCTGAGGTAGCTCTCCTTCGTGGGCGCCGGGCCCAGCCGCACCGCGACATCCGCCTCCCGGACGTGCCGCGCCCCGGCGTCGGCGTCTGAGTAGACGGCGACGGACCGGATACCGAGATCGCGCAGTGTGCGGATCACCCGGACGGCGATTTCACCCCGGTTCGCGACGAGCACCGACGAGAACGTCAGACCCGACGTTCCCGGCGCCCTCGGCGGCACGACGCCCGCCGACCGGACCGGCGTGGAATGGCCATCCGGACCGTGGCCGGCACCGCCGCCGTGACCGGCGGAACCAGCGGAACCGGCGGAACCCGCGATGCCGGGATCGCCGCCTGCGTGATTCGTGGCGGACAGATCAGCCGTGGACACCCTTGATCCTCACGATTGGTTTCCTCACATCGGATGTTTCCGCACGCCAGGATGTCCCCCTCACATCCGGAAGACGCCGTAGCCCACCGGTTCCAGCGGAGCGTTCGCCGCCACCGACAGGCCCAGGCCCAGCACCATACGGGTGTCGGCCGGATCGATGACACCGTCGTCCCACAGCCGAGCGGTCGAATAGTACGGGCTGCCCTGCTCCGCGTACCGATTCAGGATCGGTGCCCGGAAGGCGACCTCGTCGGCCTCGCTCCAGGCGACCCCCGCGGCTTCCATCTGGTCCCGGCGCACGGTCGCCAGCACCGCCGCCGCCTGCTCCCCGCCCATTACCGAGACGCAGGCATTCGGCCACATCCACAGAAAGCAGGGCGAGAATGCCCGGCCGCACATCGAGTAGTTACCCGCGCCGAACGAACCACCGATCACCACGGTGAACTTCGGCACCCGGGCACAGGCAACCGCGTTAACCATCTTCGCGCCATGCTTCGCGATGCCGCCGGCCTCGTACTCCCGACCCACCATGAAACCGGTGATGTTCTGCAGGAACACCAACGGGATACCGCGTTGATCGCAGAGCTCGATGAAATGTGTGCCCTTCAGCGCCGACTCGCCGAAGAGCACCCCGTTGTTCGCGACGATCCCCACGGGATGGCCATGGAGGCGGGCGGTCCCAGTGACCAGCGTCGTTCCGTACTCCTTCTTGAACTCCGCGAAACGGCTGCCGTCGACGATGCGCGCGATCACCTCTCGCACGTCATAGGGGATGCGCCCGTCCGTCGGTACCGCAGCGTACAGCCCGGCCGGGTCGACCGCCGGTGCCTCGGTCGGCTCCAACTCCCACGGCCGCGGCCCGCGCGGCGCGAGGCCCGCGACGATGGAGCGCACAATCCGCAGCGCATGGGCGTCGTCCTCGGCCAGGTGATCGGTCACCCCGGAGGTGCGGGAGTGTAGCAGCCCGCCGCCGAGATCCTCGGCCGACACCACCTCGCCGGTCGCGGCCTTCACGAGCGGCGGACCACCGAGGAAGATCGTCCCCTGATTCCTGACTATCACCGCCTCGTCGGCCATCGCGGGAACGTACGCGCCGCCCGCCGTGCACGAACCGAGCACCGCCGCGATCTGGGAGATTCCCAGCGAGGACATCCGGGCCTGGTTGAAGAAGATCCGCCCGAAATGCTCCCGGTCCGGGAAGACCTGGTCCTGCAGCGGAAGAAACGCTCCCCCAGAGTCGACCAGATAGACGCAGGGCAGCCGATTCTGTAGCGCCACCTCCTGGGCGCGCAGATGCTTCTTCACGGTCAACGGATAGTAGGTGCCACCCTTGACCGTGGCATCGTTGGCGACCACCATGCATTCCCGACCCGAGATTCGGCCAATGCCGGTGATGATGCCCGCCCCCGGAACCGGATCCTCGTAAAAGCCGTTCGCGGCGAGCGGGGAGAGCTCCAGAAAAGGACTCCCCCGGTCGAGCAGCGTGTCGACCCGGTCGCGGGGCAGGAGCTTGCCGCGAGCCACGTGGCGGGACCGCGCCTGCTCCGACCCGCCGACCGCCGCCACCGCCAACCGCTCCTGGAGATCGGTCACGGCGTGCCAATGCCCCTCGGCATTGCGCCGTCCCTGTTCACCCGCGGCATCGACCCGACTGGTCAGGACCGGCATGGCCGCGGACCGCCGGACCTCGTCGGACCGCCGCCCCGCGATGGTTCCGGCGCGTGCTGCGCTCACAGTCACCCCCACGGGTGGACGTCGGGCCCCGAAACAACGCCTCCAAGTTAACGACCGCTAACCTTGTCGTCAAGGCAGACGGCGGCGGGGACCGTCGGGCAGACGGCCGATCCCCGTTGCCGGACCTTCACCCCTTCACCGACATTCACCCACCACCGAGACCGAGACCAGGATCCGGCGATCCGAAATACACCGGTTGCTCCCCGGCGGCTAACTTTAGCGATGCCTGACCGGTGGCGTCCGACCGGGACGGTCCGGCCACCCGACGGCACCGCGCAGGGCGCGGCGCCGTCGGGCCGGCGGGACTACCCGGCCCGCTCCCGGCCAGGCGGGCCCGAATCGGGAGTACGGCACGCAGCCGTCACAGGTACATGCCGTGACGGGCGTCCGTGGTGGTGGGCCGCGGCAGGCCCCGGCCGTCCCGCAGCGCGAACAGCTCCGCCAGCGTCATGCTCGACCGGACCCCCTCCGTGGAGCCCAGCCAGGACACCGCCTCGGTGTGTGGCAGGGCTCCCACCTCGATCTGGGCGAGACAGCGGCCGGGACGGACAACCGCGGGATGCATGCGCAGCAGATCCTCGTTCGTGGTCAGGGCGACCAGCACCTCGCGGCCCTGCCCGACCAGACCATCGGTGAGGTTCAGCAGTCGAGAGAGCTGCTGGCCAGCCGCACCCCGGCCGTCCCCACGGATCAGGTCGTCGCAGTCCTCGATCACCAGCAGCCGCCACCGGTGGGCGGGTGGCTCGCCCATGCGGTCGGTCGCCGCGCCCTGGGCACCATGACTGTCCGCATCCCCGGACCCGGCATCCCCGGACCCGGCATCGCCGCTGTCCGCATCCCCGGCCCACGCGATCCCGCTGTCGGTACCCCCGCCGTCGGCGCCGCGGGCGTCGGCGCTCTCCCCCTCCGGGTCCCCGTCGTCGTCGAAGCCGATCGCGACCTCCATCAGGTAGGCGGGATCGGCGAACAGCGCCTCGGGATCCAGGACGCAGTCGACCTGGCACCAGGATCGCCATTCGTTCGCCAGGGCCCGCAGCACGGTCGTCTTCCCGGTTCCCGCCGGACCATGCAGGAGGATCAGGCGGCCGACCACGTTGTCCCGGCGAACCGCCATGAGCCGGTCGAGCGGGCCCACGGCGGCCGAGGCGTAGTTGGCGCGGATCGAAGCCCACGTCGTGGTGGCCGTCCGGCGGCTGGTCCGGATCGGACCACGCTGACTGGACAGATACCAGAAACCCATGTTGACGGCGTTGTCCGCACCGCTCTCGGCGACGGACGAGCGGAGCACGTCCTCGATCACCACCCGGGCGAGCTGTTCGCTCACCGCGGTGACGGTCACCTCACCACCCCCGCCGCGCCAGCGCACGGCTCGCACCGTCCAGCCCTCGCCGACCGCGAGACGTGAATCGCGGGACTCCTCGACAACCGCGCGCAGGACCTTTGCCCCTGACGGCAGCAGCGTGGCTCCCGGCCGGAGCCGGTCGACCCGGGCACTGCGGGCCCAGGGCTGCTCACCGGTTGTGAAAGGAGCCAGGGCGAGTGCGTCGACGACGTCGTAGGGCGTGTCCGAGTCGTCCAGGCCGACAACGAAAGGGAGCTTCATCCCTCCGCTCAGTGACTCGGAGACCATCCAGGACTTAGGCAGCGACGCCTTCTGATGTGGAACTGACACCTGTCCGATGGTCCCGGACAACTCAGCGTCCGGCCATCCCGTTGCGCGATTTACTCGGGCACATCGCGGGGGCCGTACACCGCCCGCGACCTGTCGCGTGCCTCCATCAGGGCCGATCCGAGGACGTTGCGGCCCGGCCAACCGCCCGGGGAATCTCCCGGCCCCACCACCGGTGCGCCTACCCTAAGTAATTCATCAGCCACTCCAGGCTTCTGCCTGGGAGGTGGTCAGGATGCCAGGAGGGCGACTCATCCACCGTCGGCGCCGACAGTCACCGCAGCCGCAGCCGCAGCCGGACGACCATGCCGGCACCGGGGCCGGTACCGGGGCCGGTAAGGGCGACGGTGACGCGAGGAAGCCCGGTGCCACGGGAACCGGTGCCACGGGAGCCAGCGCCACGACGAGCGGGGGCGTCCGGGTGGGCCGGGGTCCGTTCGACGCGGCGGACGCGCCCGATGACGGCCGGGCGCAAGCGGATTTCGGAGCTCTCGTGGTGCCGCGGGTGAACGGCACCCGGATCCGGGTCTCGGCCTCCGGGCCGATGCCCACCCTGGCCGCGATGGACGGGACATCCGTCCTGGAGCTGTCCGTCCTCGCCGCCCCGCGCAGCGGCGGCCTGTGGGCGTCGATCCGCGAGGACCTGGTGCTCTCGGCACCGGAGGACACGGAATGGAACGACGAGGACGGGCCCTACGGCCCCGAGCTGCGCATGCCGCTCGACACGGCCGTCGGCCGCCTGCCCGCCCGCATCTTCGGCATCGAGGGGCCGCGGTGGATCCTCTGTGCGGTCATCACCGGTGCGGCCGCGGTCGACGTGACGGCGGCGCCGCTGCTGGAGGAGGTACTGGACGGGCTCGTCGTCGTCCGGGGGGACGCGGCGATGCCGGTGCGCGAGCCCATCCCCTTCGAACGTCCCGACAGATTCGACCGTCCCGACCGAACAACCGACACCGCCGCGGCCATTCCGGAGCAATCCCCGGAACGCAGGATCATGACGCTGGCGCTGCGGGGAGCCAACCGCGAGGCCCCCCACCCGCGGCGTCGTGACCCGGCCCGTCCACCACCGGCCCGGCTCAGGCCCGTAGGGAGTCGGTGTACTCCACGAAGTAGACGAAGATCTGGACTGCGGCCTGGTAGAGATCGGTCCGGAGATGTTCATGGGCAGCACGCGGAGCTATCCGGTCGACGGTCCTCAGCCCAACGCCGGAAGCAGACGTGCAACGGCGGCCGTTCAGAGATCGTCTGTAAACGGATTTATCAAACCTGTTCACCATGCGGGAAGGATGGCGCGGTTCGGGTCGCCCGGGCCGGTCACCACCGGACCGGGGCTCCCCCCGGAGAGCACCCGGCACGACGGGCGGAGGTGCGGAGTGTCGGCCACGCTAGCGCTGGGTCTGCTGCTGCGGGGGCTCGTCTTGGTCGTGGTGGTTCGCGGTCGGGGCCGGCACGCCGTGTCCGGTCTCGGGCTGATGTTCGTCGGTGCCGCCATCGTCTACCACGGGGCGACGGAGGTCCTGCAGGTCCTGGTGCCATCCTATGGAAGGCGGGATAAACCCGGGCGAGGTGGGAGACCTCGGGGTCCGCCTGGACGGGAACTCCTACCCGTCGATAATCCTGCGACGGCTCCGCGACGGTTCTCCGCCCATCGGTCCGGTAACCCTGTGGAACGACGTCAACATCGTCGTCCCGCGTTTTCTCAATCCCGACAAACTGCATTCCGACCTGGAGTCGCGTTCCCTCAAGACGCGCCTGTCCGACACCTACGGGATCACCAACGCGTTTGACCGCCTGCCCACCCAGCTCGGCGAGCTGCTGCCCATCGGCGGTCCGCCGTGGATGGTGACCCTCGCGGCTCTGGCAGGATTCGTCCTCGTCCGACTGGAGTACGCGCTGCGCGAATGTCGCCATCCAGCGGCTCTCCTGGGCCTGCTGGCGCTGGTGGCCGCGATCCTGCAGTACGAAGGCGGGAGCGCGCTCTACGCGATCAACGGCCGCGGCGTCCTGGCCATCGCGGCCGGACTGTTCGTGTGGCGGAAACGACGGATCTTCCGGCCCGCAACGGTTCGGAGGCTGACCACCCTACCGCCGCTGTGCACCGGCACCCCGGCCACCGTCGCGCGGGCCGGCTCCGACGAGGACGGCACACCGACCGACCCGTCGCAGCCCGACCCGTCGCCGGGTGACCCGTCGCAGCCCGACCCGTCGCCGGATGACCCGGTACGGACCGAGCCGACGTCCGTTGGCAGGGACGAGGCCGCGGCGCAGGTCACGGCCCGCGGCCACGGCCCGCGCCGCAACCGGTGATGGGGTGGCGGCGCGGCGGCCGCGGTCTCTCTGACGTTCCGGAGGGCGATGTCCGGCTTCCCGTCGGTGCGCGAGCAGCCGGATCGCGACGCCCAGCGACGCCCGTGCCGGAGCGTCCCCGAGGGGGCTCGCCGCCGCCGGCGTCCTGCTAGCGTGCCCGGTTGTGCCCAGCAGCATGCGCCGAGCCGCCCCCGCCGCCGAGCTGCCCGGAGACGTCCAGCTGCCCGGAGACAACCGGCGGGGGCCGGCGTGACCGTGCACTTCATCGGGGCCGGACCGGGCGCCGCCGACCTCATCACCGTCCGCGGCCGGAATCTGATCGCGTCCTGCCCGGTCTGCCTGTACGCCGGCAGTCTCGTCCCGGTCGAGCTGCTGGCACACTGCCCGCCCGGGGCCCGTCTCGTCGACACCGCCCGGATGCCGTTGGACGACATCGTCGCGGAGCTGGTCGCGGCCGACGCCGCCGGTCACGACGTCGCCCGACTGCACTCCGGCGACCCGTCGCTCTACAGCGCCGTCGCCGAGCAGATGCGCCGGCTCGACGCGGCCGGGATCGCCTACGACGTGACGCCGGGTGTCCCCGCCTTCGCCGCGGCGGCGGCGTCGCTGCGCCGGGAGCTGACGGTTCCCGGCGTCGCCCAGAGCGTGGTGCTGACCCGCACGGCCGTGCTGTCCAGTCCCATGCCGCCCGGCGAGGACCTCGCCACCCTCGGCCGGTCGGGGGCGACCCTCGTGCTGCACCTGGCCGTGCACCGTATCGAGACGCTCGTCGCCGAGCTCGTGCCGAACTACGGTACGGACTGCCCGGCAGCCGTCGTCGCCTGGGCCAGCCGGGCCGACGAGATCGTGTTGCGCGGCACGCTCGCCGACATCGCCGGTCGGGCGCGGGCCGCGGGGCTCACCAGGACGGCCGTGATCATCGTGGGTCGCGCTCTGGCCGCGGAGGGTTTCCGGGACAGCTACCTGTACTCCCGGGAACGCTTCGGACCGGACGGATGCGTGTCGTCCGTTCCCCCGGCCTCCCCGGTTTCCCCGGCCTCCCCGGTTTCCCCGGCCTCCCCGGTTTCCCCGGCAAACGCCGCGCCGTGTGGCCCGGATCCCGCCCCCGGGGCTCGGTGACCGGGGCACGCCGCCTGCTGCTGCTCGGCGGAACCGAGGAGGCGCGCCGCCTGGCGACCAGGCTCGGCTCCCCGGATCCCGCCGGCACGGAACGCATCGAGATCGTCTACTCGTTGGCCGGTCGAGTCCGCGAGCCTGCGCTGCCACCGTCCTGCCAAATCCGGATCGGCGGCTTCGGCGGGGCGGCGGGCCTGGCCGACTACCTGCGGGCCGAACGGATCGATGCGGTGGTCGACGCGACCCACCCGTTCGCCGCGACGATGACCACGCACGCCGCACAGGCCGCGCGCGCCACCGGCGTTCCGCTGCTCGTCCTGCGCCGGTCGAGCTGGCGCGGGCAGCCCGGCGACGACTGGCGCCGGGTCCCGTCGCTGGCCGGCGCGGTCGCCCTGCTCGACCGGTTCGTCCTACCCGGGCCGCGCCCGCATTCCGATCCAGCCCCACGGGTGTTCCTGACCACCGGGCGAACCGACCTCGCCCTGTTCGCCGGCCTGCACCGACCCTGGTTCCTGGCCCGGTCGGTCGAGCCGCCGACCGGCCCGGTACCGCCACGACTGACCGTCATCCTCGATCGTGGGCCGTTCGACGTCGCCGGGGAGACCGCCCTGCTGCGCCGGCACCGCGTCGACGTCCTCGTGACCAAGAACAGTGGCGGAACGATGACCGCCGCGAAGCTCGCCGCCGCCCGGGACCTCGGTCTGCCGGTCGTCATGGTCGACCGCCCACCGCTGCCACCCGGGGTGGCAGCGGTCGACGATATCGACGCCGCCGTGGCCTGGGTCGCACCACCATGGCCCAGGTGACCATGGCCCCGGTGACCGGAGGCTAGGTGACCGGGTAACGACGTGGGGTGAACACGAGGTCCCGGCCGGGGCCGCGGCGCACCACCCGGGTCGTCGACGAGCCGATGAGCAGCAGGCAGCGCATGTCGACCTCGGCCGGGTCGAACGCACCGAGGCTCGTCACGGTGATGCTCTCGGTGGGACCGCCGACATCCCGGCCGATGACCACCACCGTGTCCGAGGGGCGGTGTTCGAGCAGCACCTCGTGGGCCCGCTCCAGCTGATGGCGACGGGTACGGGAAGCCGGGTTGTACAGCGCCAGGACGAAGTCGCCCGCGGCCGCCGCCCGCAGCCGCCGCTCGATGACCTCCCACGGCTTGAGTCGGTCGGACAGCGACAGCACGCAGAAGTCGTGGCCGAGTGGCGCCCCGACCCGGCTCGCCACCGCCTGCGCGGCGGTCAGCCCGGGCACGACCCGCACCTCGACGCCCGCGAACCGCTCCGCCGCCGCGGCCTCGACGACGGCCGTGGCCATCGCGAAGACCCCGGGATCACCGGAGGAGACCACGGCGACGTTCGCGCCGCCGGCCGCCAGTTCGAGGGCGAGCTCAGCGCGCTCGGCCTCGACGGTGTTCCCCGAGGCGTGCCGGCGCTGGCGTGGATCGACCGGCACCCGGTCGAGGTAGGGGCCGTAGCCGATGAGGTCGTCGGCGGCGGCCAGCGCCTCGGCGGCCTGCGGCGTCAACCAGCCCGCAGCGCCCGGTCCGAGGCCCACCACGACGACCTCCCCCGCGCCGGGCGTGCCGCCGGTACCAACGGCACCAGCCTTACCAACGGTGGGCGCCGTTGGTACCCAGTCCGCCTGCGACGCGCGCAGCGGCGCCGGATCGTCCGGCCCCCGGACCGGGCTCGGCAGTACCGCGAGCGAGAAGTACGGCACCGTGGCCGGGTCTACCGCACCGAGCGGGGCGATGCGCTGGCCGGAGGTGGTGGCCCGTTCCACGTACCAGGTGTCCGCGAGGCGTCCCGCGGCGGTGAAGGCGTCCCGGACCCCCGGGAAGGTCCGTCCCATCTTGAGCACGACGGCGGTGTCCGTGCCAGCGATACGCTCGGCGAGGACCGTCGGCGGCAGCGTGCCCGGCAGCACTGTGAGGACTTCGTTGCCCTCGACCAGCGGCCGGCCGAGCACCGCGCACCCCGCCGACAGGGATGTCACCCCCGGCACGACCTCGGTCGGGTACCGGTCGGCGAGGCGCCGGTGCAGGTGGATGAACGAGCCGTAGAAGAACGGGTCACCCTCGCTGAGGACCACGACGTCCCGGCCGGCGTCGAGGTGGACGGCCAGCCGCTTGGCGCAGTCCTCGTAGAACTCGTCGATCGCGCCGCGGTAGCCACCGGGGTGGGAGGTCGTCTCGGTGGTGACCGGGTAGACCAGCGCCTCCTCGATCTGGTCGCCGCGCAGCTGACTCGCGGCGACCGACCGGGCGATGCTGCGGCCGTGCCGGGCGCTGTGGTAGGCGATCACGTCGGCGTCACGGATCAGGCGGGCCGCCTTGAGGGTGACGAGCTCGGGATCCCCCGGTCCAACCCCGACTCCCCACAGCCGGCCCTTCGACGGCACCATTAATCCTCCTCGCTCGCGATCGCGTTGACCGCGGCGACCGCCATCGCGCTGCCGCCCCGCCGACCGTGCACGACGAGATGCTCCAACCGGGCCGGATCATCCACGAGGGCCTGCTTGGACTCCGCGGCGCCGATGAACCCCACGGGCACGCCGAGCACCGCCGCCGGTCGCCCGGCTCCGGCCGCGACGAGTTCCAGCAGGCGGAACAGCGCTGTCGGAGCGTTCCCGACCGCCACCACGGAGCCGGCGAGTCGATCCGCCCACAGATCCACCGCCGCGGCGCTGCGGGTGGTGCCCAGCCGCTCGGCGAGCTGCGGCACCCGGGGATCACCGAGCAGGCAGAGAATCTCGTTCGCGGCGGGCAGCCGACGGCGGGTCACACCGGCCGCCACCATCTGCGCGTCACAGAGCACCGGGGCGCCGGCCAGCAACGCCGCGCGCGCCGCCGCGACCACGCCGGGGGTGAAAGCGAGATCGTCGACGAGATCCACCATTCCACAGGAGTGGATCATGCGGACCGCGACCCGGGCAACGTCACCGGGCAGCCGGTCGAGACGCGCCTCGGCCCGGATCGTCGCGAACGACCGACGGTAGATCTCCGCGCCGTCGCGAACGTAGTCGTAACGTTGCACACCGCTCATGTCTGATACGCCGTTCATGCCAGCCTCCTCGCCGACCTGACGGCCGCAGCCAGGTCCCGGTGACCGTCGAGGGGGCTCGACGACACGACCGTCGCCTCACCGCCATCCGCTCCGACAGATGCGACGGCGGCGGCTCCGAGGCCCGTCCGACGGATCCGGTAGCCGGACCCGGTCGCCACAACCTCCACCACCCGTCCTCCCGGTTGCCCGCAGCGCCGCTCGCAACCCGACCAGTGCACCGGCGCGAGGGCCGGGCCAACCGGGACGGGTGGGAGGGCTCGCGGCCTCCCGGCCGGGTGCGTCGGCGCCGACGGGTCGTCAGCTCGGATCCGCACGGACACCGCCGCGTCACTGCGGACATCCGCCAACGCCCGGCCGCATCCCGGCCGACCGGCACAGCTCGTCACACCGACCCAGGATGATGCCGGATCGACGACCAGGCCCGCGTCCGCAGCCGCCCTCGACCACCGGGTAGCCTCGGCCGGGTCGAGATCGCGGAGCACGACGGACCGCCACGGGGTCACAACCAGGACGCCGTCTTCGGCATCGCCCGCTCCGCCAGCACCGTCACCACCACCGGCCGCCGCGGCAGCGGCGAGCAGGTCGAGCTGGTCGGCGCTCAGCCGCCCCAGGGGGACGAGCACGGTCAACGCCCGGCGGCCATCACGCTGCGGATGCGGACCGGGCCACGCGCCGGCCCGAACGGTGGCGCTCCCAGCAGCCTGAGCGATTCCAGCGGCCTGGACGATCCCAACGACCCCGGCCTCGGTCGCGGCAGCCGCGAGCAGGCCGTCCCGTCCGCCCGGTCCACCCGGCAACTCGGCGATCCGCCAGG
>NZ_CDXDOS010000047.1:0-3368 GCF_978021245.1 Frankia sp. CoBUL1 | reverse complement strand
CGCCGCGGCGAGGAGCGCGGGTACGGCGACGTGGACGGGCAACCGCAGCGCGCGGGTCGCGCCCGCGACGGCCAGCAGCATCTCCCCGGAGGGCAGGGCGCGCAGCGCGAGGTCCGCGGGCAGCCCGGCCAGGTCCCCGCTGCCGTCGTCGACGGCGAACAGCACCCGGCCGGGCAGCGCGGCGAGAGCCGGATCCGCGCACAGCCGGCGGTCCAGCTCGGCGACGACCGGCGCGATGTCCCGGCAGCCGGCCTCGCCGCGTCCGGACAGCGGCGAGCCCACGATGTTGCGGACCCGCTCGTGCGTCGTCGAGGGCAGCAGGCCGACCGCGCTCACCCGGGCGGCGAGCTCCTCGACCGTGCCGTCGGCCAGGCCGCGTAGCTGCACGTTCGCCCGGGAGGTGAGCTCAAGGTGGCCGTCGGCGAACTCCCGCGCGCAGCCGGCGAGGGTCTTCGCCGCGGCGGCGGTCAGCCGCCCCCCGGGCAGCCGCAGCCGCGCGAGCGCGCCATCCGCGGCCGGATGTGTCGTCAGCACACCGGGGCAGGCGTCGCGGACACGCTCCCGCGGACTGGTGGGCACCGGCGGAGCATACGTGCCGGACTCGGGCGATGCCGGTTGATCGTTTCTTTGTCACGACGACAGCGGAGTGCTTGACAACACCGCCCACCTCTCTGCGATCGTGACGGGGCCACGAGCGGCGAACGGCGAGGAAGTCCGGCGCGAATCCGGCGCGGTCCCGCCACCGTCACCGGGGAGTGCGCCCCAGGCACGGCCACCGACGCGGGGCGTGGACCCCCGGGAAAGGCATCACCATGTCGCCTGTGCAGACTCCTCCCACCGATCCGTCCGACGATCCGTCGACCGACCCTTCCGACGATCCGTCGACCGCGTTCGCCCGCGAAGCCGGGGAGACACCAGGAGCCGGGGAGACGGAGGTCGACGCGGTCGTCCTGCTGCTGTCGACGTCCGACACCGACCTACTCTCCGCGCGGGCGAGCGGAGCCCGCTACCGCCTCGCCAACCCGGCCCGGCTCTCCGTCGCCGATCTCCCGGCGCTGACCAGCGGTGCCGATGCGGTCGTGGTGCGCATCCTCGGCGGCCGGCGGACCTGGGAGGAGGGGCTCGACACGCTGCTCGCCGGCCCGCGCCCGGTGGTCGTGCTCGGTGGCGAACAGACCCCGGACGCGGAGCTCATGGCCGTCTCCACGGTGCCCGGCGGCATCTGTGCCGAGGCACACGCCTACCTCGCCCAGGGCGGTCCGGCCAACCTCGGCGAGCTGCACCGATTCCTCGCCGACACCCTGCTGCTGTCCGGTACCGGATTCGCCCCACCGGTGACCATCCCGGCCTGGGGGGTGCTCGACCGGGCCGCGGACGCATCAGCCACCCCGGACGCATCAGCCAGCCAGGACGCATCAGCCAGCCGGGACGCCCCGGACGCCCTCGTGGGGAACGCGGTGCGGCCGGTCATCGGTGTCCTGTACTACCGCGCGCACCACGTCGCCGGGAACACCGCGTTCGTCGAGGCACTCTGTGCCGCGGTCGAGCGTGCCGGCGGGGATCCGCTGCCGGTGTACTGCGCGTCGCTGCGCGCCGCCGAACCCGAGTTGCTCGCCACCCTCGGGCGGGCGGACGCGCTGATCGTCACCGTGCTCGCCGCGGGTGGCAGCCAGCCGGCGCACTCCTGCGCCGGAGGCGACGACGAGGCGTGGGACGTCGGCGCGCTGGCCGCGCTGGACATCCCGATCCTGCAGGGACTGTGCCTGACCAGCGGCCGGGCGACGTGGGCGGAGTCGGACGACGGGCTGTCCCCGCTGGACGCTGCGACACAGGTGGCGATCCCCGAGTTCGACGGGCGCCTGATCACCGTGCCGTTCTCCTTCAAGGAGATCGATGCGGATGGGCTGACAAGCTACGTCGCCGACACCGAACGCGCCGACCGGGTGGCCGGCATCGCCGTCGCGCACGGCCGGCTGCGGCACGTCCCACCGGCCGAACGCCGGGTGGCGCTCATGCTCTCGGCCTACCCGACGAAGCACTCCCGGATCGGCAACGCGGTGGGCCTCGACACCCCGGCGAGCGTCGTGCGCCTGCTGCGGGCGATGCGCGCGGCTGGATACGACACCGGGCCCGATGACGGCCCTGATGCGCTGCCGGGGGTCACGGCCGAGGACGGTGACGCCCTGATCCACGCGATCATCGCCGCGGGCGGGCAGGATCCGGCCTGGCTGACCGAGGAGCAGCTCGCCGGTAACCCGGTCCGGATCAGCGCGGCGCGGTACCGGGCGTGGTTCGACGCCCTGCCCGCCGACCTGCGGGAGAGCGTCGAACGGCGTTGGGGGCCCGCGCCCGGCGAGCTGTACGTCGACCGGTCCGCGAATCCGGACGGGGAGATCGTGCTCGCCGCGCTGCAGGCCGGCAACATCGTGCTGTTGGTCCAGCCGCCACGCGGCTTCGGGGAGAACCCGGTCGCCATTTATCACGATCCCGGCCTGCCGCCGAGCCACCACTACCTCGCCGCCTACCGGTGGCTCGCCAGCGGCCCCGGCGGCCCCGGCAGCCCCGGCGGTTCCGGCGGTTCCGATAGTTCCGGCGGCTTCGGCGGCTTCGGCGGCTTCGGTGCGCACGCCGTCGTCCATCTGGGTAAGCACGGAACGCTGGAGTGGCTGCCCGGCAAGACCGTGGGCATGTCCGCGTCCTGTCCGACCGACGCGGCGATCGGCAACCTGCCGTTGATCTACCCGTTCCTCGTCAACGACCCGGGCGAGGGCACGCAGGCGAAGCGCCGGGCGCACGCGACCCTGGTCGATCATCTGGTTCCGCCGATGGCCCGCGCGGAGAGCTACGGCGACCTGGCCCGCCTGGAACAGCTGCTCGACGAGCACGCCACCATCGCCGCCATGGATCCGGCGAAGCTGCCGGCCATCCGCGCGCAGATCTGGACGCTGATCCAGGCCGCCCGGCTCGATCACGACCTGGGACTGACCGACCGGCCGCACGACGCCGAGTTCGACGACTTCCTGCTGCACGTCGACGGGTGGCTGTGCGAGGTGAAGGACGCGCAGATCCGCGACGGCCTGCACGTGCTCGGCGAAGCACCGACCGGCGGGGCGCGGATCAACCTGGTGCTCGCGATGCTGCGGGCCCGGCAGATGTGGGGCGGGCGCGTCACCCTGCCGGGGCTGCGGGAGACCCTCGGGCTCGTCGAGGACGACCGGGCGGCCCGCGGCGCGGTCGACGCCGCCGAGGCGACGGCGCTCGCCCTGGTAACGGCGATGGAGGAACGCGCCTGGGACCCGTCAGCCGCATCCGACGTGGTGACGACCGTCCTCGTCCCCCCCCCCTCGCCAGCGACCACCCCCTTGCCC
>NZ_CDXDOS010000046.1:18599-19588 GCF_978021245.1 Frankia sp. CoBUL1 | reverse complement strand
CGGCCGATTCCGTCTCGGTGGCGACGTCGGCGTCCACCATCATCGCCACCAACTCCTCGAACCCCACCCGCGGCTTCCACCCCAACACCTCCCGCGCCTTCGACGAATCCCCCACCAGCACATCCACCTCAGCCGGCCGGAAAAACCGGGGATCCTGTCGCACGAACCCCGACCAGTCCGAGATCCCCACCCGTCCGAACGCCACATCCAACAACTCCCGGATACTGTGCGTCTCCCCGGTCGCCACCACATAATCGTCCGGCGCGTCCTGCTGCAGCATCCGCCACATCGCCTCCACGTAATCCCCCGCGAAACCCCAGTCCCGCCGCGACTCCAGATTCCCCAACGACAACGAGTCCTGCAACCCCAACGAAATCCGCGCCACCGCCCGCGAGATCTTCCGGGTCACGAACTCGATCCCCCGCCGCGGCGACTCGTGATTAAACAACAACCCCGAACACGCGAACGCCCCGTACGACTCCCGATAATTCACCGTCAGATAGTGACCAAACGTCTTCGCCACCCCGTACGGCGATCGCGGATGAAACGGCGTCGACTCCCGCTGCGGCGTCTCCCGCACCTTCCCGAACATCTCCGACGACGACGCCTGATAGAACCGCACCCCCGACATGTCGTTACCACCCGCGATCCGCAACGCCTCCAGAACCCGCAGCACCCCCATCCCCGTCGTCTCCCCGGTCAGCTCCGCCTGCTTCCACGACAACCCCACGAACGAGATCGCTCCCAGGTTGTACACCTCGTCCGGCTGCGAGATCTCCACCGCCCCGATCAACGACGGAAGATCCGTCAGATCCCCCTCCAACAACACCACCCCCGGCACCAGCCGCTCCACCGTCGCCACCTTCGGGTTCGACTGCCCCCGCACCAACCCGAACACCTCATAACCCTTCGCGGTCAGCAACTCACCCAGATACAACCCGTCCTGACCGGTAATCCCGGTAATCAGCGCGCGAGGCACGTCGAATCCT
>NZ_CDXDOS010000046.1:0-18229 GCF_978021245.1 Frankia sp. CoBUL1 | reverse complement strand
CCTGTAGACCGCCCGGTACTGGGCGGAAGGTTAGCGTCGGGTAAAGCGGGCGGGTCAGTCGGGTCCCGCTCCCGTGGTCGGCGTGGTCGGCGCGGGTGCGGCGGCCGCTGCTCCCCGGGCGATCCGGAGAAGCTGGGGAATGATCGCGACACCGATCCGTCGGGCACCGCCATTGGAGATGTGCACACCGTCGTCGTCGCGTAGCCGGACACCGTCCAGTTCGTCGACGTACTTGTCACCAGGAGTGAGAATTGACGTGATGTCGATCACGGTGACGCCGGGATGGCGAGCCGCCGCGGCCCGCAGCAGCGCGTTGAACCGCACCACCCGTTCGGCCTTCGTCTCCGGGTAGATGCCGCCGTTCGGCGCCTCGGTCGGCTTGAACACCGGGGTCGTCAGGAGCACCACCCTGGCACCCTTGGCGCCGAGCGTGTCGATGGCGAGGTCGAGTTCCCGGCCGAGGTAGGCGTCGAACCCCGGATCGCCGATGTGCGTCCACCGGCCGTCCCGCATCTGGTCGGTGACCTCCCAGCGACCGACCAGCAGGATCGCGAGCGCGGGGTTGACCTCGTTCACCCGTTGGGTGAACCGTTGCGGCCACTGGTCGCATCCGTCGGTGGTGGGACCGGCGCTGCCGAGGATGCGCCGCTGCATCCCCCGTGCGACGCCACACCCCAGCTTGGAGAAGTCGTGGATCTCCATACCCTGCTGGGCGGCCATCGAGGAGAAGTCGCTGAACCCCAGGGTGAGAGCCACCGAGTCGCCGCCGAGCAGGACCTTGATCGGGGGGTTCCCGCCGGCCTTGACGGCGACGGCCGGTTGTGGGGAGGTCGCCGCCCGCCGCGCCAACGCCTCCAGGTCCGCGGGAGTGCGCACCGACGCCGACGTCCCGGCGGTCGCCAGCAGGATCACCGCGAGCACCCCGCCCAGGGCGGCGGGCACCGTCACCTGCGGGATGGGGAAGCGTACTTTGCCCCGCCGGATCGGGTTCTCCACGAGGTGGAACGAGGCCAGCGTGATCGCCAGCGTGGCGGCGAGGCGGAGCCCCAGCAGGACCACGCCGTTCGTCCCGGTGCGGGTCGCCGTCAGCGTGAGGAAGATCGGCCAGTGCCACAGGTACAGGCCGTACGAGATGCGGCCGACGAAGGTCAGCGGGGCGGTGGCCAGCACCCTCGCCACCGGGCCTCGGGGCGCTTCCACGAGCGAGGCGACCAGCAGCATCACGATGATCGCAACCCCGAGGAAGCCGCCGGCGTAGAGTCCGCGGCTCTCCCCACTCACCGTTGTCCAGAGGAGAATCATCGCAGCGGTGGCGACACAGCCGACGACCGACATGACCGACCGGGCCCGGGCGGAGATCGGGGTCGTCCGCTGGGCCCGCCAGACGGCGAGGGCGGCCCCGACCAGCAGGGCCTGGGCGCGGCTGTCGGTGCCGTAGTAGATCCGGGAGGGGTGCGTCCCGACCACGAGCAGGGCGAGGCCCACCAACGCGGACGCCTCGGCGCCGAGGACCGCGACCGTGAGCGCGAGCGACTGGGCCTTCTGGCGCTGCCGGCGCCAGCGGTCCACGGTCTTCGCGCTGTGCCGCATCAGCAGGTAGACGATCAGCGGCCACAGGACGTAGAACTGCTCCTCAACGGATAGTGACCAGGTGTGCAGGAGGGGTGACGGAGCCGAGAAGTGGTCGAAGTAGCTCTGGTCGGACAGCGCGAAACGCCAGTTTGCGACATAGAGCAGCGTGGAGAGCGCGTCCAGCCGCAGGGTTCCCACGTCGCCGGGGGAGGCGATCCAGCGGGCGTAGGCCGCCACCCCGAGCAGCAGCAGCAGCAGCGCCGGCATCAGGCGGCGGGACCGGCGGATCCAGAAGGCGCGAAGGTCGATGCGCCGGTTGTAGCGGTACTCGGCGATCAGCAGGCCGGTGATGAGGAACCCGGAGAGGACGAAGAAGGTGTCGACGCCGAGCAGGCCGCCGGGCATCCACGAGACGCCGGCGTGATAGGCGATGACGGCCGTGACCGCGAGCGCGCGCAGGCCGTCGAGCGCGGGGGAGTGCCCGAGCGGCGCGAGCACGGGTCCGGTGGCGTCGAGATCCTCCTCGACCCGCAGCGGCCCCGTCGCCTCGCGCGTGCCGGTCCGGGCTCTCGTCCCGGGTGCCGTCGCCGTCCCGGGAGACCGGTAAGGAGGTCCGGCCGGCGTCCGGGTGGCCCCGGGCCCCGGGCGAGTCCCGCCCAGGCGGGTATTGATCGGGACGGTGTCGGTGGGCTCCGGTCCGGGTGCCACCCGGCGGTGGCGCCCACCGGAGGCGAGCGGGAAGGTGTCGGCGTCGTTGCTGGTCAGCCTCGTTCCCTCCTCGTCGCCGGGGGTTGCGTCAGCTGCGACCTCGCCAGGACATACGACAGGCAAGGCTAATCGCAGCGGCGTGGAAGGACGTACGCGCGGTGTGCTCGCCGCTGTCGCGGCGGACGCGGTGTCGAGCCGTTATCGGGACATTGGTACCTTCCGCGCGTGTCTGAGACCACGGCGGGGTTCCCCCGGATGGTGGCCCCGGCGCCGGCGGTGTCCACGGGCCAACCCACGTTGGGATTCCCCGTGATGTCGGGGTTCTCCGCGATGCTGGGGCGGGCGCGGCCCGGGCGCTGGCACCTGTGGCTGGCCGCGATCGGGCTGCTCGGTCTCGCCGTCCGCCTGTTCTACCTGTTCCACTGGCTGCATCCGGCGGTCGTGCAGGGGGACCCGTACTACTACCACGAGGCGGCGAACCTCTTCGCCGACGGCCGGGGCTGGCCCGATCCCTACGAACTCGCCCTGTCCGGCCGCTACGTCCCCGACGCCCAGCACCCCCCACTGACCAGCGGGCTGCTGGCCGTGCCGTCGGTGCTCGGATTCACCAGCTTCCTGTCCCACCAGCTGTTCTCGTGTCTGCTCGGCGTGCTGTCGATCGTGCTCGTCGCCCTCGCCGGGCGGCGGATCGCCGGCCCCGTGACCGGACTGGTGGCGGCCGGGATCGCCGCTGTCTATCCGGGCATGTGGCTCAACGACCCGCTGTTGATGTCGGAGACGACCGGGATCCTCACCTGCGCGTGGAGCATCCTTGCCGCCTACCGGTTCCGAGACCGGCGGACAGTCGCCGACGCCGCCTGGCTCGGAGTGGCTCTCGCTGCGGTGATGCTCGCGCGAGCGGAACTGGCGCTGCTCGCCGTGGTGCTGGTGGTGCCACTCGTCGCCACGGCCCGTGAACTCGCCTGGCGGCGCCGGATCGCCCTGGTGGCTGTCGCGGCGGCGGTGAGTGCGCTCACGATCGCGCCCTGGACCATCTACAACCTGTCCCGGTTCAGCGAGCCGGAGTACCTGTCCACCGGGCTCGGCTCCACCCTGGCGGTCACCCACTGCCCGGCCAGCTACTCCGGTCGGTACGTCGGCTGGTGGTCGTTCGACTGCATCCTGGCGTTGCCACCCTCGCCCCAGGAACGCTCCGAACGGGATGTGTTCTACCGCCGGGCCGCGTACGACTACATCGAACACAACGAGCGCAGCCTGCCCCGGGTGGCCGCGGCGCGGCTCGGTCGGACGTGGGGGGTCTACCGGCCCTGGCAGCAGGCCCGGCTGGACACCATCGAGCGGCGCCCCCTGCTCCTCAGCCAGGTCGGGATGGTCACGCTGTGGCCGTTGGAGATCGCGGCGCTCGCCGGGGTCGTGGTGCTGCGCCGCCGCCGGGTCGTGCTGCTGCCACTGCTCGCCGTGCCAATCGCCCTGAGCCTCGCCTCGGTCGCGATCTACGGGACGACCCGGTTCCGGGCCGCCGCGGAGCCCGCGATCGTGCTGCTCGCCGCCGTCGCGATCACGGCCACCGCGCGGTGGCTCGGGCGTCGTGTAGTGGCTCGGGTGCTGCGGTAGGTTCGCGGACCGGCGGGTCGGGGCCCCTGGGTGCGGACCCGCCGGCCGGCCTCTGTGCGCGGACTGGCTGGTCGGGTAGACCGTCCGGCCGGGTAGAAAGGGTGGGTTCGCTCGGGGTATCGACGTGGTCGCGCACACGGACTGGTACGTTGCCTGGGTGCCGGACCTCGCTGATCTCCGGGCGCTCGGTCGGTGAATGGACCCGCCCTTTCCCTCACGGCCGCAGCCGATTCCGGCGCAGCCGCCGGCCCGGCCGGCACCGCTTCCATCCCCGAACCGCGCACTCCCGCGCCGGTCCGTCCACCCAAGGTCGTCTTCGACGGCTTCGGCGGCCTGCGCGCGATCGCGGCGGTCCTCGTGGTCGTCGTGCACACCGCGTTTCCCGCTGGTTTCACCACCAGCAGCTGGCTGGGCCCCTACACCGCCCGGGGTGAGATCGGTGTCGCGGTCTTCTTCCTGATCTCCGGGTTCCTGCTCTACCGTCCGTTCGTCGCCGCCCGGTTCGCCGGCATCCGCGGCTCGGACGCCGCCGGCTACCTGGTCCGGCGGTTCATGCGGATCGTCCCGCTGTACTGGGTGGCGCTCGCCGTTACGCTGACCGTGGTCAGCAGCAAGCGGGTCGGCGTGCACGGCTTGGCCGGTCTGCTCCAGACGGCGTTCTTCGTCCAGGGTTATCAGGAGCACTGGGCGATCCAGGGCCTCACCCAGGCCTGGACCCTGGACGTCGAGGCGGCGTTCTATCTGGCGATACCGGTGTACGCGTGGCTGCTGCGTCGGCGGGACCGTCCGCCCGCAGCCCAGTTGCGCGTGGAACTCGCCGCGCTCGCGGTTACGTTCGTTGCCGCCAAGATCGTTCACTACCTGGTGATTCCGTCCACGCAGACCTGGATGAACGGCTGGAACGTCTGGCTGCCGGTCTGGTGGGACCTGTTCGCCATGGGCATGCTGCTCGCCGTGCTCTCGGCCTGGTACTCCCGGCAGGGCAGGTCGCCGCGCTGGGCGGAGCTGCCCGGCTCGGGCACGGTGTGCTGGGGTATCGCCGCGTTCTTCTACTGGGTGTCGAGCAGGCATCTCGGCCTGCCGCTCGTGCCGATCTTCGAAGCCACGCGGAGCCAGGACATGGGCAAGCACCTGGGCTACGGGTTGTTCGGCTTCTTCCTGCTGCTCCCGGCGGTGTTCGGCCACGGCGACCGCGGCTGGGTGCGGCCGCTGCTGGCCAGCCGTCCGCTGGCCTTCCTCGGAGCGATCTCGTACGGCATCTATCTGTGGCACTCGGCCGTCATCGACCTGGTGCTGGAGCACAGCGGCTGGCGGCTGTGGAAGATCCCCTACCCGCCGTTTCTCCTGGTGGTCCTCACCCTGACCGTCGGGGTCTCCACCGTGACGCACTTTTTGATCGAGCGTCCCTGCATCACCCTCTCCCGGGAGTGGGCCCGGCGGGCCGACAGATGGGTGGCGAGGCGCTTCGAAGGGGCGGCGAGGGGCGGGGAGGGCGGCCTCGTGAGCGGGGCCGGCGGATCGCCGGGCGAGGTCGAGGTGATCGGAAAGCCCGTCGATAGCCCGACGGTGCCACTCGCGTCAGGCCTCATGTCACCACGGAACATGACGGACCGGGACGCGCGAGACCCGTCCCCTCCGGTCCGGTCCCTCGATCCCGACCTGCCCGGCGTGCCGGATGGACGGGCGTCGCGCGCCGGGTGGAAGCAGCCCCGGGTCGAGTTCGACGGTCTGGAATGGCTCGGGCCGCAGCCCGCGCCGCAGCCTGGTGGGCCTGGGGCACAGCCGGCCGAGTGCGGGGGGCCCGAGTGCGGGGGATCGGCGAGCCGGCGCTGACCCGAAAATGACCGGGCGTCGGGCGCCGCGAGGCCAGGCCGTCGGCAGGTGTCGGGAATCGGACGCCACGAACTCACCCATTTATCCACTTTTCAACCGATCTGCGCCGTCAGTCCCTGTCGTGTCCCGTCCGCACACGTTCCCACCCGTGTGCCGCGACGATCCGCGGGACGGCGTTGTCCCGCCTACCGTGGTGCCGCGCCGCCACCAAAAACTACATATGGACGTCATGTGTCTGCGCAGAGTGAGAGTGATGGCGGACGGCGCACGTCTTGGTACGGGCGTCCGTTGACCACCCTGGACACCCGTCCCTAGACTTGGGGGCGTGCACGAGGGTCTGTGGGTCTCAGACCGAGCGGATCCACTCGAGCGTCGTTATCGTTTCTGACAGTTTCTTCGTTTTTGGCGTTGTTTCTGTCCCTCGGTCCCGGCGGTTCGATCCGGCCCTCGCGCGGACGACCACCCCTAGCCGGAGCCGACCCCTTGACGAGCACCACCGACGTACGACCCGTGGAGACCGTGACCATCTCGCCCAGCCCGACCACACCACAGGTAGCGGTCAACGACATCGGCTCGGCCGAAGACTTCCTTGCGGCCGTCGACAAGACGATCAAGTTCTTCAACGATGGCGACATCGTTGACGGCATCATCGTCAAGGTCGACCGCGACGAGGTGCTGCTCGACATCGGCTACAAGACCGAGGGCGTGATCCCGTCCCGGGAACTGTCGATCAAGCACGACGTCGACCCGCACGAGGTCGTCAGTGTGGGCGATCACGTCGAGGCCCTTGTCCTCCAGAAGGAGGACAAGGAAGGCCGCCTGATCCTGTCCAAGAAGCGTGCGCAGTACGAGCGCGCCTGGGGCACGATCGAGAAGCTCAAGGACGAGGACGGTGTCGTCACCGGCACCGTGATCGAGGTCGTCAAGGGTGGTCTCATCCTCGACATCGGCCTGCGTGGCTTCCTGCCGGCTTCGCTTGTGGAGATGCGCCGGGTCCGCGATCTGCAGCCCTACGTGGGCCGCGAGCTCGAAGCCAAGATTATCGAGCTGGACAAGAACCGCAACAACGTTGTGCTCTCGCGGCGGGCCTGGCTCGAGCAGACCCAGAGCGAAGTCCGTTCCGAGTTCCTCGCCCAGCTGGCCAAGGGCCAGATCCGCAAGGGCGTGGTCAGCTCCATCGTCAACTTCGGCGCCTTCGTGGACCTCGGCGGTGTGGACGGCCTCGTGCACGTCTCCGAGCTGTCCTGGAAGCACATCGACCACCCGTCCGAGGTGGTCGAGGTCGGCCAGGAGGTTACCGTCGAGGTCCTCGATGTCGACTTGGACCGCGAGCGGGTCTCGCTGTCGCTGAAGGCGACGCAGGAGGACCCGTGGCGTCAGTTCGCCCGGACCCACGCGATCGGTCAGGTCGTTCCAGGCCGGGTCACGAAGCTGGTGCCGTTCGGTGCGTTCGTCCGGGTGGACGAGGGCATCGAGGGGCTGGTCCACATCTCCGAGCTGGCCGAGCGGCACGTGGAGATCCCCGAGCAGGTCGTGAACGTCGGTGACGAGATCCTGGTGAAGGTCATCGACATCGACCTCGACCGCCGCCGCATCAGCCTGTCGCTCAAGCAGGCGAACGAGGCGACAGGGCTGGCTGTCGACGGCGAGGCGTTCGACCCGAGCCAGTACGGCATGGAAGCCAAGTACGACGAGCAGGGTAACTACGTCTACCCCGAAGGCTTCGACCCCGAGACCGGGGAATGGCTCGAAGGTTACGAGGAGCAGCAGGCGGAATGGGAGCGGCAGTACGCCGAGGCCCAGGCCCGCTTCGAGGCGCACCAGGTCCAGATCCGGGCCGCGCAGGAGGCCGACGCCGCCGCGGCGGCCCCCTCCTCCTACACCTCCCAGTCCGAGCAGCCTTCCTCGGCGATCGATGAAGAGGCGCTGCGTCGGCTGCGTGAGCAGTTCGGTCGGGAGTAGCCGACTCCCGTCACCGACGGTCGGGGCCCGGGGATCTTCTCCTCGGGCCCCGACCGATTTCCGATCCTTTCCCCTGCCCGTCCCAGACCCGGCGGAAGCCCAGTCCCGGGTAGAAGCTCAGCCCGGGCAGAGGGAGGTCCTGGGTCGGATCAGGACGAGGAGCGCGCCACGGCCGGGTCGACGTGATCCGGCCTGAGCAGGATCGGAACGTCGTCGCGGATCTCGTAGCGATGGCCGAGACGCGGGTTGACCAGCCAGCCGTCGACGAGCTCCAGCGGTCCCTTGTCGACCGGGCAGGCGAGGATCTTCAACAGTTCGGGTTCGATGGTCATCTCTGACGTTCCTGTTCGTCGTCTTGGGGGGCCGTCGCGGGACCCGTGAGTATCCGTTCCGGATCCCATGAGCATCGCAGACACCCAGGTCGGCCCTGACCGGTCCCGACCGGGGGCGCCAGCCATCCCGGTGTCGATCCCGGTCGTGAGGCACCGGTTCGCCTCGCTGACGGGTTATGCAACCAACTCGATGACATAAAAACTTCTGGGGGATAGCGTCGAAGTCGCTCGGCGGCCGGAGACCGGCCGCGAAGTCCCAGCTCGCCCTCATCGAGAGTCAGGTGTCCATGACTGTCCATGACTTCACCGTCGATGCCGCGGACGGAACCTCCCGCTCGCTCGGCGACTACGCCGGCCAGACGTTGCTGATTGTCAACGTTGCCAGCAAATGCGGTCTGACGCCGCAGTACGAGGGGCTGGAGTCCCTGTACCGGGATCTGCACGGCCGCGGCCTGGAGATCCTCGGCTTCCCGTGCAACCAGTTCGGCGGGCAGGAGCCGGGCACCGATGCCGAGATCCAGGAGTTCTGCGCCACGAAGTTCGACGTCACCTTCCCGGTCCTGAGGAAGATCGAGGTGAACGGACCCGACGCGGCCCCGCTGTACACCCACCTGCGTTCCGAGGCGCCCGGTGACTTCGGGCCCGATGCGGGTTTCCTCTACGAGCACATCAAGAAGATCCGGCCGGAAGCGATCGGCACCGACGAGATCAAGTGGAACTTCACCAAGTTCCTTGTCGACCCGGACGGAAAAGTGGTCCGCCGGTACGAGCCGACCGTCACCCCCGAGGAGATCCGCGAGGACCTCGAGGCCGCCCTGGCCTGATGGTTCTCCCGTGCCCGGCCTGCCGCTATCGCCGGCCGGGGACGGGAGAAGCCGGTCGGGCACGCCGAAGCCGGCGATGCCCGCAGGCTTCGCAGCAGGAGTAGGCGAGCGCGGTCAGCGGACGCCGAACAGCGCCAGATAGCGTTCCGCCGCGTTCGGGTTCAGTACCGGCCTGTACAGCGAGGACTCCACGTTCCCCTCCTCGGCGTTGTTGAAGTACGCCTCGTAGGCCAGGGCGTCGGCGTTCGCGGTGAAGGTCTCGTACATCTTCTGGATGTAGTAGGGGTTGTCGCCACCGCCGCCGGTCGTGCGCACCAGACCCCACTCCGGAACGGCGAACTTCTTGCCGTGGGCGCGGGCGAAGGCGATCACCGTGCACAGACCGGACCGCAGATGACATTGCCGGTCCCAGATTGTCTTACTGACGGACGCGGGGTAGGAGTCGTAGGAGTCGATGCTGACCACGTCGACGTAGTCGTCACCGGGATAGGCGTCCCAGATGTCCTGACCGCTTACCGGCAGGTGATCCCGGTGCGCGGTCATGTTCCAGTCGATCCGCACGTGCGGCGCGGTCGACCGGATCGCCAGGACCGTGCGGCGGTAGCAGGTCTTCCAGGTCTCGACGTCGCGTGGATACCACCAGAACCAGTCGCCGTTGAACTCCCAGCCGAGCCGGACGAAGGCGTCGCCGCGGCCGAACGTCGTCAGCGTGGTGCCGAACTGCCGCCAGTAGTTGTCGTAGGCGCCAGTCGCGCAGGTGGCCTCGTCGCCGTCTTTGGGAAACATCGGCTGGGCGACCGACAGGCCGCCGGGGAACTTGTCCCGGGTGAAGGCCTGCGTCGGCCAGCCGGCCGAGACCAGGTTGGTCCAGTCCTGCCGATCCGTGAAGACGACGGCCAGGTCCACCTTGCGGCCGGTGAAGACCGACCAGAGGTTGACGTCCGCGGGGTAGTTGCCGTTGGCGCCGGAGACCCAGCGCACGCCGCCGGGCTGGGGCGGCTTGGGTTTGTTCGAGCAGGAGCTGAGCCCGTCGGCGACCAGGCCGATGACCAGCAGGAGGAGCAGCGGCAGCGGGAGTGGCCGCGGATGGGCGGCACGTCTGTTCCTCGTCCGGGCGGCGCGGACGGTGCGGCGGCCGGCAGACCCCCACCCTCGCGGTGCCGGTCGCGGTCTCACGCGACGGAGGGTCTGTGCATGGTGGAGGGTCCGTGCGTACCCGAAGCCGTGGCAATGGCGCCGAGCAGCGGCGTCTCCACCGGGCCGGGCCGCCGAGCCTGTAGCCAGGTCTGCACGGCCTCGGCCTCGACCGCCCAGTCGTGACCGGGAACGAGCGCCTCACCCAGCTCCATGTGCGTGGCCATGGAGGGCTCCGGCACCAGCATCGTGCGGCGCAGCCGTTCGGGCCGCGCCAAGGCGACGGCGTTGAGTGTCGTGCGCAGCCCGCTCAGCACCACCCGACGAGCGATCCGCGCGGCGGGGGATGGCGGGGCGAACGCAGGCGGTTCCCCGCTCAGCTCGGCCAGCCGGAAGGGCTGGAAACCCTGCAGGGTGAGACAGGTCGCGCGGTCGAAGGCGCCGCCGACGAACGGGATCGAGCGCAGCAGCAGTTCGTCCTCGAGCAGGGTGCCGACCCGCAGACCGAACGTGCTGGTCGTGGTGGCGGCCCTGGCCCAGGTCACGCCGTCGACCACCGGCGCGTGGGAGTTGCTGCCGCCGTCCCGGTGGATCATTGGCCGGCGGCGGGTGGTGGTTGAGGAGAATCGCAGCGTGCTGTAAAGGGTGAAGTAATCGACCGGGGGGAGCGCGGTCGCTGCCGCGACGAGACTGGAAAGCGATTTTTCCGTGTACAAATAGTCATCTTCGGCGAGCCAGACCAGATCGTCCGGCGACCAGCGCCGGACCCGCGGCATCCGCAGCACGTACCGGTAGGACGCGCGATTGCTGCCGCACTGCACCGACTGCACCTCGCCGGCGGACGTCATCACGGCAAGACGCTCCGCCGGCATAGGGCCGTCATTGACGAAGACGATCCGTACCGGGATGTCGACGTTCTCGACGGCCCGGAGGAGAGAGGCCAACGCAAGCATCTTGCTGTAGAAGGTCGGTCGGTTCTTCGTGTTCTCCGAACCGACCGATCGATAAAGAATACGCAGAATCATCGCAACCCCCCTACCGGCCCTGGCCCGGCAGCGCTCATCGTGGTGGCCTCGACGCCTCGGACACCGCCTCGACGCGGTCGGCCGAACATCTTGCACACAGCTTGTACGTTACCGTGAAACATCATTATCATTGATCATTGCCGGTCCCGGTCGGGTGCTCCGGAACTCGGCCCTGTACGTCCGGTCCGGCCGGCTCGCCGGAAAGGGCGATCGCCGTGTCCCGTTCCACCTCCCGTGCGGCCCGGCGGACGAGGATGAACCAGATGGGTACGGTCACCCAGAAGGCAAGTATGTAACCGCAGACCGCGCCGGTGCCGCCGCCGATCTCCAGACCGACGATCGGATAGACGACAAGCTGGGGGGCGAGCACCGCATTCGCGCGGAAGGTGAGCTTGGCCTTGCCGAGCGCGTAGAGCATGCAGGCCGGCCCGACCGTCGCTGCGGGGCCCGCCTGCTGCACGATGGACAGCGCCAGCAGGTCGTGGGTCTGCTCCCAGGTCTGGCCGAGCAGCGAGTGCCCGATGCTCGTCGGCAGGACGAGAAAGATCGTCCCCCAGGCGGCGCCGGCCGCGACGATCACCGCGGACAGGGCGTAGGCAGCGCGGACCCGGGCTGCGGCCGAGAGGTCCTTGCGGCGGGAGAACTCGGGGATGGCCCAGCTCACGATCCCGACCGCGAGAATGGTCGTCGGTCCGAGCAGGGTCTGCACCCCGCGCAGCGCGCCGACCAGGTCGATCGCGCCCAGCGTACCGAGCAGCAGGGTGGATGCCTGCTGGGCGCCCTGGACGGTGAGGTACTCGGCGCTCATGTACCCGTTGACATCGCGGTGTTCGACGACCCACTGGCGCACGAGGCTCGGCGCCGGCTTGAAGCCGGCCTGCGTGACGCCCAGCATGGCGGCGACCGCGGCGGCGCCGCCCCAGGCCAGCAGCATCGCCCACGAGCTGGAGACGTCGCGGACGATCAGCGCGTAGATGGCGGCGAACTGGACGATCGCCCAGATCCCGTCGTTGGCGGCGGCGGCGGCCGGGCGACCCTCGGCGAAGAAGACCTGCCGCCAGGCGTCCTGGAGCAGCAGCGTGGGAAAGACCAGTCCCATCGCGACCAGTGAGGCGCCGACCGAGCCGCCCATCGCCGCACCGACGGCAAGCGTCACGACCCCGCAGACCAGCCCGATCACGAGGGCGGTGCCGGTCCCCGCCGCGCCGGCCACCCGAAACACCCGCGGCGGCACGTCGGAGAACTTCATCCCCAGCGGAGCGGTGCCGACGGCCTTCGAGAACCCGATCATCAATGAGAAGATCGCGAAGGCGACGGCGAAGGCCCCGAACTCGGACTTGCTGACGCTGTGGGCGATGACGAAGGACATCACGGCGTTCGTCCCGCTGGAGAGCACCTGGTCGACGAGTGTCCAGATGGCCCGCGAGCGGCTGGAACCCCGGGTCGGTCGCTCGTCATGGTGGCGACCACCGGCCGGACCGCCGTCGTCCAGGATGGTCAGCCCGTAGTCGACCGGTTCCCCACAATCCCGGACTGCCGGTGCCTCGCGCCCCCGGTGGAGCTCGCCGCGGCCGATCGGGGGGATGAGCCATTCGCCGGTCGCGGGACCCCACAGGGGGAGCAGCCCCTCGGGGGTCGGCCCGTCCAGTGCCGTCCCGAAGGCTTCCACGGCCGGGACCCGGCGGCCGCGCAGGCCGCGGATGACCTGGGTCCGCTCCTGGTCGAACTGTTCCGGTCGTGGCGACAGGGCGGCGGTGACCTCCGGCACGGGTTCCGTCCGGGGGCGTGGTGACTCGTGCTGCTGGGCCGTGGCCGGCGCGGATGTGTCCGGGCCGGTCACCGGAGCCCACCCGGCCCTCCGCCGGGTGGTACTCGGACGGTGGAGGGATCGCGGAGAGTCCTGATGATCGTCTTTTGTCGGGGGTCGGTGGCCAAACTCATTGACCCACCGCCGTCCGTCCTCTCCGTGCCGCATCGGTTCGACCCCGGCTCCCCGTGCCGGCCGGGCGAGCGACACCGCCGCTTCCGCGCGGGACGACGACCGAGCCCACTGCGTCGCTTCTGGCCAGGGCGCCAGTCGGCCAGGGTGCTAGCAGGATGGTAGCTCGATGGGATCGGAACGCTCGGCTAGGGCCGCTCGGGTGGATCTGGTCCGACCGGACCCGACAACGGTGGTTGGCCAGAGCGGATCGCGGGGGCATGGAACGGGCGATGAGATCGCGATCCTCCGGCATGTGCCTGCCCCGTAGACGGTTCGTTCGCCTACGTCCGCAATCTTCCGCATCCAGGCTGATGGTCCGTAAGTTTAGCAGTCGGGCCTCGGCCCGATCCCCTTGTTACGTCGGTCACCCCCGGTAGGGCGGTACTCGGTGGTGGATCCAGTGAGGTGGGGTGCGCCATCCGATCCGCTTCCGGGACACCGGCTGCCGGCCGGGTCAGGGCATCCCTGATGCCGGTGGCCGCGCTCGCGGAGGCCTGGACAAGGCAGGAGCGGGGCATGGGCCGCATCATCAATTACCTGGAATAGCCCGCCTTGAATGGCCCGTCGCCCGTCTCATTGGTGGCGAGCAGGTCCTGCAGCTCGGTGACGACCTGCTGGAGCTGGTCGGCGAACGCGTACATCCCGTCCGCGACCGCACGCGGCGTGCTCAGGTAGAGGTTGAACCGGTCCGGCAGCAGCACGTAGGCGATGCCGATGCACTGGCTGCTGGTAGACCCGAAGCCGAAGAACTCGACGTTGGTGGACGGCGCGGAGCTGGTGCTCAGGTAGTCGTCGCGCGCCTTGAGCCAGCCCGGGGCCTCGTAGAGCGCGATCGGCTCGGTCACCCCCAGCCGCTCGCCTTGGCGGCGGGCGATGAACTGCAGCTCCCACAGGTGCTGCTCGGGGGCCCGCCCGGCCTGGCAGTCCTTCGCGCTCCGCACGTGCGCGTCGGCGGCGGCGCGGAACGCGGTCCGGTGGGTGGCGGTGTCGGTGTCCGGGTCGTTGAGTACGGTCATGAACCGTTGGATCTCCGGGGTGACGACCCGCATCGCTTCCGTGCGGCCGCGCCGCCAGTGCCGGGTGGCGATCGATTCATAGGTGGCGCCGATGTGCCCCTTGGCCCGGCTGTGCGCCAGCTGGTAGGCGAGCTGCACGAATGCGTCCGGTGACGTCTTCAGGGCCTTGGTCCGGTTCTGCCCGAAGTCGGTGAAGGACAACACCGTTGAGGCGGTCGCCGCGGCGAACTCCGCGAACGACGCGCCGGCGGCGGCCACATCCGCCCGCAGGCTGGCGTCGAGGACGAACTCGACGGGCTCGATGACGGGTAGCCCCTGGGGCCGGGCGCCAGAGCTCGCCGAGTGCTCCGCGGGCGAGGTACCCAGCAGGTCGTCGACGAAGCTGAGGATCGTCGTCCCGTCCAGCCCGCAGTGCTCGACGTTGATGCCCGCCCGGCCGTCGGCGAAAACGATCAGTGACACCGCCTTGTCGAACCACCGGTTGGCGCTGTCGCCGTGGAGCAGGTGGTCACACGCGGCCAGGTTGTCCTCGGGGGTGAAGTCTTCCAGGCACAGGGCGAACAGCGCGGTCTCGATCGTGTCGAGCGCGGCCGCGTTGGCGGGGTCCAGAGCGAGCAGCGTCTGGCAGCTCGCGGCCCAGTCAGCCCGGGCCTTGGTGGTGAGCTGGCCGACGGCGGCGTCCGCCGGAATCCGCGATGCGGCGGCCTTCACCACGGCGCGCAGGCCCGCCGCGAGGTCGTCTAGGGTGTACGGGTGACCGTCCGGCCCGACGACGTCCAGCCGGACGATGTTTCCCCGGTGGAAGACGACGATGTGGCGGGCCTGGGACGGCCCGGGCCACTGCTCGCTGTACGGGGTGCGCACGGTGTCCTGGACCGTTCCCGGGATCCGGGTCGTGGAGAACAGGAACGTGTTCTGCGCCATCGACAGCGTCTGGCCGCGCTGGACAATCGGCTCGACCCGCTCGTCGTCGAGGCGCAGCTTGTAGTCGACGGCTGCCGCCACGAGCCCGGCGGCCCGCTCCACCTGCGGCTGCTCGGCGGACAGACCCTCGGCGTCCTTGAACAGGAAGATGTAGTTCGCGTTGAGCGCGATGCGGTCGCGCCGGCCGAGGTAGCGGGAGTCCCAGAAGCCGTCCAGCCAGCTGTGTACGCCCTCGGTGGCGTCGTAGCGCTCCAGCGCCGCGTGCAGGGTGAGGCCGGGGCCGCCCGGTGCCTGGAAGGCCGCGACGGCTGCCTCGGTTGTCGCCCGCTCGGCCGGGGTCAGCAGCGGCGCGGACCAGGCAAGGAAACGTTCGCAGCTCTCCGCCAGCGTGGGCAATGGCACCCGGGGCAGCAGATCGTCGTTCGCGAAGGTTCCGGTGGATCGCTGGGAGCTACTGATCGCATTCATGCTGGGCCTCGGGTTGTCTCGGGGAACTCGTCTCGGGGACACGGTCATGGTGAACGCCACAGGCTGCGTTGGGTCCATGGTCGCCGAGATTCCACGGGTGGCGGGCGTTCCATCGGACATTCGGCTCGTACGGTTCATCCGACTCGCATGATGGCCGGGGCGCCCTCGACCTACCGGCCGCGCGGGGGACGCCGCCGGCACCGGTCGCCCGTCATCCTGGCGGAACCGGCCGGGTGGATGTCGCCGCCGGTCGCCGGCCGGAGGCGGGATGAGCGGTCGAGGAACTGGTCACCCCGCGCGGCCGAGAGATGTGCAGCTGGGCGTACAGCCAGCCCTCGGCCTCCAGCCCCCGTGGATCGATGCCGACGGTGGACAGCGTGTCGAGCACGAGCGACTGCTCCTCGGCGGAGGCGAAGCGCCGCTGCCGGAAAACGCCGTTGACGTGCACGGTCTCATACCCGAGCCCCGCGAGCGTCGCCTCGACCGGTTCGAACGGGAACATCCGCAGCACGAAGTGGGCCATCCACGGCCTGCGCTCACCGGCCGCGCGGGCCACCCGGGCGATGGTCCGCTCGGTGACGTACCCGAGGCAGCCCGTCGAGACGACGATGTCCGTTCCGGCGAGCCGCTCCCGTTCGGCGTCGGTCGGGTCACGGTCCTCCAGGTTGGCGTGCACGGCGTCATCGAGGAACCCAGCCGCGGACGCATAGGAGATGGCCGGCCCCGAGCTGTCCAGACCGAGGAACCGGCTCGTCTCCAGCCCGTCGCGGGACCGGACGAGTTCGCGGTCACGGGCGAGCAGCACGTCCCGGGTCGGCCGGCTGCCGGGCGGTGCGTAGCGCTCGTGCAGGTCGTCAAACGTCACGTCACAGCGGAGCAGCGCGGCGTTGATCCCGTAGGAGCAGCCCACGTCCAAGACTGTCGGCGGTCGTCCCCAAACCATCCGGAATTCCCGGATGAGCTGGCTGAAGTACGGTTTGGCGAGCTGCGGGATACGGTAGTCGAGTTTCCGCAGGGTACTGAAGTAGGCGTGCGGGTCGGGCTGCGTGTAGATGTGGTCGAGCGAGATCTTCCCGCTGTCGTCGAACCGCCTCGTCCCGGTGGGGTACGCGGCCTCGGGGGAATTCGTGGTTCCGTCGGAGTCGGTGGTCTCGGCAGAATATCTGCTGTCGTCGGAATACACGCGTCTGGCGCTCCTCGTGACGGGCGGTCGGGGCAGATGGGCCGGTGGCAGATGGGCCGGTGCTGACGCAGCTTGCCGACCTCATTCTGGTCCAGCTAGTCCAGCAGCTGGTCGACGCGGACCGCGCTCTTCTCCGCCGCCAGGTGCCGCGGAAGGACCCGGCCGAAGAGCTGCTTCGTGCGCGCGACACTGCCGACGACCCCGGGGTGCCCGGTGTAGGCGAAGATTGCGGAATGCCGGGCCGTGTCGCCCTCGACCGGGCTCACCCGGTGCATCGAATAGCGGCCCAGGAAAAGCTGGAGATCACCCGGTCGGAGGGCGAGACGCCGGACCAGATGGCCGCCCTCGCCCGCCAGCACGGCCCGCACGTCGGCGAAGTTCTCCGCCTGCGCGGACCTGATGTTCGGGCAGTACTCGAAGTCGCCCCCGGCCCGCGGCGCCTGCGTGAGCAGGCTCACCGCGAATTCGTTCGTGTCGAAGTGCCAGGGGTGCTCCAGCCCGGGGGCGATGATGTTGAGGCACAGTCCGGCCAGCGGGTCGGCGAGTTCGTGGACTCTCGGCAGGTCGAAGCAGCCGGCGATGAAATGCTGGAAGAGCTCGCTGGTGTAGAGGTGGTGGACGGCGAATTCGGTGGGAATCTGGTCGCGGGCGACGAAGGCATTCCCCCGCCGCATCGTGAACCGGCCCGGATGATCGGCCGGCAACGACGGGTCGACCGCGATGTTGTAGGCGTTGACCGTCTCGACCTCGTCATACGCGAGCGGAGCGACGGTGGCGCACTCCTGTGCGACCGCGGTGAATGCGGAGGGCCGGACGAATTCCGGGAGGACACAGCATCCGCGAGTGCGCAGTTCCGCCCGGGCCCACGAGACGACGTCCCGCCAGGCGTGGCTCGAAGGTTCGGTGAGAGGATAACGAACAGTATTGATCAGCTCGCTGATAGACCAGGTTTCCGTCGCAACCATGTGACTCCTCTCCGCCGCTACGCGGCGGCCCCGGGTCGCCGATGGGAACCGTCCACGACCTCGATGCGATTTGTCACATGGTCGCCCGATGGTCATGATGGCGAAAGTCAGTGTGAGATGTCACACGCCTGTGCTCGCGCGGGACGCGAATCCCGCCCGCCTGCCGCCATTCCAGCAACCCGGCCACGACCTGTCGCGGAGCCGCCATCTTCGGGGCGTCCCGCGCCCTCGTCCTGAGCGGCTGTACGTGGGTGCCCGCGGGCCCGGCGGGCGACCGGACCCGGCCACCGTCGATGCGAACTGGCCGTACCGGCCCCTGTCTGGCCCGGCCGGAAGGTGCCCGGCGCAGGACGCCAACCGTCGGGATCTCAGCCTTCTCGTGTTCACCGGAGATGCGTCCGGCAGGTCCGGCGCAGCGACGTCCGGTAGAGCCATATCTGGTATCGCCATGCCCGGTGCAGCGACGTCCGGTACCGCCACATCCGGTACCGCCACGTCCCGTACCGGCGTGCCCGGGAGCGATCCCGGCCCGACCCCGCCGCAACGGCCGATGCCCGAAGGCTGATCCGATGCCTGGAGCCGGCCGTTCCGGCGAGGGAGTCGGTCATCGTACGAGGTTTCAGGAGCTTACGAGCTTCAGCGCCTGGCGGATCTCGCCGAGACGGTTCCATTGTTCGTTGCTGAGTAA
>NZ_CDXDOS010000045.1:0-19276 GCF_978021245.1 Frankia sp. CoBUL1 | reverse complement strand
GGCTGGGCACCGGCCTTGTCCAGGGCGGACTGGACGGACCACGCGTACCCGTTGCTGGTGTACGAGGCGCCGGAGACGGTGTCGATCCGGGCGTTCTGGGTGTCGAGCACCTCCTGGCGCAGGATCGGCACGGCCCGTTCGTTGATCTCGATGTCCCGCCGCTCCCGGTCCGGCATCTGCAGGACAACCACATCGGTGATCTTCTTCCCGACCAGGACAAGCTGGACCTGCACCGGCCCGTAGCGGGTATCGATGGCGTCCCCGGTCACCGTCCGGGTGGTAACCGTTCCGGCGGAGCCCGAACCTGTGGACCCCGCGGTGGCGGAGGAGGACGGGGCCGGTGTGCCCGCCGGCGCGGAGGGCTGAGCGGGCTGAGGGGGCTGAGCGGAGGGCTGAGGGATCGCCCCGGCGGCGGTCGGCGACGCAGCGAGTGCCACCAGCCGCTCCCCGTGGCCGGTCGCGGCCTTCGCACCGACCACGAGGATGGCGGCTCCCATCAGCGCCACGAAACCGAGCCTTCCCCGGTAGGGTTTGTCGGCGTTGTCGGCGTTGTCGGCGTTGTCGTTCAACGGAGATCGAACTCCTCGGTGTGGATCTGGTCACGGGAAACGCCGAGACCGCGAAGCGCCCGGACGACCGTGGTGGTCATCCCACGAGGGCCACAGACGAAGACGTCGCGGTCGGCGGCGTCCGGGATGGCGGCCTCGAGGAAGCGGGCCTCCAGCGGGTCATATCCGAGCTCACGCCGGGAACCGATCACCCGGTGGACGATCATTCGACTGCTATCGGCGAGCGCCTCAAACTCCCGTCCCAGCGCGAGATCTCTCGGCCGGCTCACCCGGTGCACAACCACGACGTCGTCGCCACGACCGGCAAGATCCTCTGCCAGCGCCCGGACCGGTCCGATTCCGCTGCCCCCGCCGACGAGCAGCGCCCGGCCCCGGTGGGCCCGCGCGGCGGTGAAATGTCCGAAGGGACCTTCCGCCACGACCGGTGTGCCCGGTCGCAGCAGGGCGACCGCCCGGGAGTGGTCGCCGGCGGCCTTGACCGTGATACGCAGCTGATGCGCTGTCGGCGGGGCCGACAGCGAGTAGGGGTGCGCGGTCACGAGATGCCCGCGGGCGGCGAACCGCCACAGCAGGAACTGTCCCGGACGCGCACCGAGCCGGTGCAGGTCGTGACCGCGGATCCACACCGAGACGACGCCGGGTGCCTCCTCCACCACCCGATCGACCGTCATCCGGTGCCGGGCCACGGCCGCAATCGGCAGGATCAGGCGCCAGACGACGAGACAGGCGGCGACGGAGACGTACATCGCGGTCCACAGCAGCCGGTTAACCGGGTGACCGACGAAGTCCCCACCGGTCTCCGTCTGGTGGAAGAAGACCAGGAACACGGCGAGGTAGGTGGTGAGATGCAGCGCGTACCAGACTTCGTACGAGATGCGCGGCCGGGCCGCCCGGGCACTCGCGACCCCGACGGCCACGAACAGCAGGGTGCCGACGGTGGCCTTCCACATCTCCGGGTATGTCGTGATCACCGTGACGAGCTCGGCGAGCGGCTGATGATGCCCGGCCAGGCCGTAACCCCACACCGTCAGCAGGATGTGGACGACGATGAGCAGGATGGCGTTCGTGCCCAGGCCGCGGTGCCACGCGGCCAGCCGGTCGAGACCGACGGCGCGTTCGAAGGCAGGTATCCGCGCCATGAGCAGCAGTTGCACGAGCACCAGATAGGCCGCCAGCAGGCCGCAGACCCGACCGACCGCGGTCATGGCGGGCCCGGCGCCGTGGACGCTGGACGCGGAGGTGTCGAACCACCACAGGGCCACCACGGCGATCCCCCAGGCCACCAGGGCGAGACGCACCACGAGGTGGGGAGACCATCGGGCCGGGTGCCGCGTCGAACTCATGGGACGGACGATGTCCGGAGAGGCTGTGGACTACCTGGGAGAAGCCTCGGAACTTGCCGGGACTTCCCCGGAGCCGTCACGGGCCGGGGGCCACGCCAACCCGCAGGCGGGAGTCACCAGCAGCCACGAGTGGACCGGCTCAGGACGCCCGGGCGTGCTTACGAGCGTTAGCGGCATGCCGCAGGTCGCCACTCCCGCAGTATCCGTACTCGACCCGTCGCCGCCACACGGTCAGCCGGCAGCGGTCCGCCTCGATCGTCCAGGTACGGCGTTCGACCCGATCCTCGATCTGCACGGGCCGCGAGGTCACCGGCTCGTTCGCGCGCAGATGAGCCCAGTTGTGCGCCGCCTCCCATTCCGGGAAGGTGGCCACCAGTTCGCCATCGCCATCATAAACCTGGAATTGGCGAGTCGTCATTGTCGCGCCTTTCGGTGATTGTCCGATAATGATAACCGTGGATCTGCCTGCCGGAGCCGCCGCGGAAGAAATCCCCTCCGCGCACAGCCGCACGACGCACAGCCGCGCGACGGGGACAGCACGGCGGCGAGCCGCACGACGGAGAGCCGCACGACGGAGAGCCGCACGACGGAGAGCCGCACGACGGAGAGCCGCACGACGGAGAGCCGCACGACGGAGAGCCGCACGACGGAGAGCCGCACGACGGAGAGCCGCACGACGGACAACGGCGAGATGGCCGGCTCCGGGCGAGGATCGTCATCCACTCACCCGGAACCGGCGGTTGACGGTTGAGGGGTGAGGGGTGACACCTTAGGGATGACGCCTGACAGCCGCCGGCGTCGACACATGCGGGACCGGCGACGCGGCCGCCGGGCATGGAGCGGCCGCCGGGCATGGAGGCACCACAGGTGCGGGGCGCCGTTTCTTGGCGCGGTCTCCCTAGCGGCATCCCGGACCCTGCGTGATGACCATCGGCGTCTCCCCGCAACCAGCCCTGCCCCACGCTCTCACCTTGAGGTGCATCACAACTACTCAAGGTAAGAATAGCCCCTGCAGGCCTCTTCTGCAAGAGCTTCTGTAAGAGTTTCGCTACCCAGCAATGCGCGCCCTGGGTGAGGAGTGGCGAACAAGTGGCAGGATGCATCCATCACCCCGAAGAGCCCGAAGGACGAGCGATGGCCACGAGCGGCGGTCCGACCGTGCGGCGAAGGCGCCTGGGCGCCGAGTTACGACGACTTCGCGAGGGGGCGGGCATCTCCGTCGACGAGGTCTGCCAACTGCTGCGCTGTTCGGTTTCCAAGGTCAGTCGGATGGAGAACGGCCGCGTGCCGGTCCGCACCCGGGACGTGTCCGACCTGCTGGCTCTCTACGGCGTGACCGACGACGAACGCCGGGACGCGTTGCTGGCCCTGGCCCGCGAGTCCCGGCGCCACGGCTGGTGGCACACCTACCACGACGTGGTCCCCGCCTGGTTCGAGATCTATATCGGCCTGGAGGGCGACGCCGCCTCGATCTCGGTCTACGAATCGCAGCTCGTCCATGGGCTGCTGCAGACCAGCGACTACGCCCGGCCCGTCATCCGGGCCGACGATCCGGAGGTGAGCGAGGACGAGGTCGAACGCAAGATCGCGCTCAGGCTGGACCGGCAGCGCCGGCTCACCGCCGCCGATCATCCTCGCCTCTGGGTGATTCTGGACGAGGCGGTCCTACGCCGGACAATCGGCGGCAGAGCCGTCATGCGAAGCCAACTCGAGTTCCTCGCCAAACAGTCCGAGCTGCCGAACGTGACAATTCAGGTACTTCCCTTCTCCGTGGGCGCGCATGCCAGCCTGGGAAGCACATTCTCGATACTCGGATTCCCCGAGTCAGGAGACAACGAAGTGGTCTATATAGAGGAAGCGGCCGGAAGTCTCTATATTGAGCGCCCCTCCGAAGTCAGGCGCTATAGAGTGAAGCTGGATCATCTTCTGGCGGCAGCCCTGCGGCCGGAAGAGTCCATCCAGATGATACTCTCGGTCGCAGAGGAAATGAAATGATCAGATATATGAAGCCGATCACCGACAATGCCATCGAGGCGGCTTGGCGCAAGAGCAGCTACAGCAACGGCGCGGGCGGTATGTGTGTGGAGGTCGCGGCGCTCGGCGGGAGCGTCGCCGTCCGTGACTCGAAGAACCCGACCGGGCCGGTGCTCGCCTTCTCGGCGGCCGAGTGGGACGCGTTCCTGGCCGGCGCGCGGGACGGCGAGTTCGACCGGAGCCGGATCATCCCGGACTGAACCACCACCCAGCCCTGATCCGGGGGAATGGGGTGGGATGCCCTGTTCCCGCCGAAAAATCCCATCGGAAAAAAACGAGATCGCCGCTGGTCGGCCTCGGCCCGGTTCCGGTCGCTCCGGCACGTCGCGACCGGAACCGGGCCGTCCGCTTTCGGCTCGCCCCCACGGTTCGATGCGCATCGCTCCGGTGACCGTAACCCCGCCGATCACGCCGGTAACCGGGTGATCCTCGGTCAACCCCTACCCGGGCCGGGATGCCCGGGCCAGGATGCACCGCCCTGGTGTTTCAGGCCCTGGTGTTTCAGAGCGGGACCGGCGCCGGGCCGGACCCGCCAGGCGGCGGACGATTCGATCAACGGCATCGTTCCATCCGCCTGGGGGCCGAGATACCTGTTCAGGAAGTCTCGCCACGAGCCGGTTGGCTCTTGCGCAATGCCTCCCGGTCGCGCACTCTTGTAGATGTTCGGTCGAGCTTCGTTGTCCGGACGTTCGTCTTGTCGCGGTTGTTACATGATTGTAACGTGATGTGGATACGGCAGCGCGTCACTCGCCGCGAGGCGATCGGGTGACAAGGCTCCTGCGGTCTCCCGTCACAGCCCGGCGGGTCGGCGTCTGGCCACCTTGCACCCGACCGGAACAGGCCACGCGGGCGTCGAGCGCCCGCCCAACGCGGAGGAGGGCAGTCATTGTGACCATATGTGATAATACGGCTACCCGCGTGCGGCGCCATAACGCACCTGCCCGGGTCCTCGGTCAGCCGGTGCGGGCGGAGCGCAGAGTCGCCATCCCGTCGCCCTCCTAGCGAGGCGGCGCAGCGCAGCGTCCGCCCGCTCTCCGGGTCCATCTGCTCATCTCCGATCTCGGATCGACCTCGTGTCGAAAGGATCGGCCGAGGCATCGTCGCCTCGTTCCCCGCCTTCCGGTCCGGTGTGCCGTCCGAGGTCACCCGCGAGTTGCACAACGCCCTGTTTCCCTGCCACTGGGAGGTGATTGCCGTGGCCACCGCCACGACCAACCTGCTCAACACTCCGATCGAAGATCAGCGCGTCGAGCGTGTCCGCCGCGCAGCGCTGTCGGCCTACGTGGACGGAAAGATCTCCTTCGCGCAGGCGAACCTGCGGGTGCGCAAGGCCCTCCAGCGGTTCGGGGTCTGACGAGCCAGCCGGGTCGTCGAGATGCGGCTGGCGGCGCCTCGACGACCCGGCCGGAGGAAACCCGGTCGGAGGAAACCCTGATCGCCCGATCCGCGCCTGCTCTGCTCCGGGCCGGGCAGCAAACCTGGGCGGCGGGGATACGCGGGAAACGTGCGGGCGGGCAAGCGGGAGACGACCGGGCGCCCGGGCGATCGGGGGGTGAACCCGAGCGGCCGGCCACGACGACTATCTCACCGAAAGCACACGGCACATCACTATAAGTTCTTCGACATGCCGCTGCGGTGAGCAACCGTGCCGGTACGAGCGTTAGAAGCCGCTTCGTCCCGGGCCCTTGCCGACTGCCCCGGCTCCGCATCCGATGGCTCGACCACCTCCGGCCGGCCGTCCAGGGGCGCGACGCCGTCCCCCAACCCGCGGTCGTCGGGGGTGGGTCGCAGCACGCTCTCAAGTTCGTCCACGGACCGGTCTGCCGCCATCCGATCACGGCCGAGAGCGGCGATTCCGGCCGCGACCAGGACCATCGCGACGATGAACGCCGCGCGGCGGACGCCGTCGGGCGCCGGCTCGCTGAACAGCGTCAGGCCCAGAGTCACCGGCAGGAAGGCGGAGACCCCGCTGGTCACCGGGAAGGCGATGACGGCGGCGCGCCCTTGCAGGCCACGCTGCTGAAGACCGAGCGCCAGCACGGAGAACAGCACGAGGACGTAGGGCGTCGGAGTGGTGAGCAGGTCCACCAGCGTGGACTGCCCCTCACGCCGTTCGTTCACCGCCAGGCCGATCTGGCGGGTCGCCAGCGTGGCGATGGCGTAGCTCACCCCGGCTGCGGCCCCGAATCCGAACGCGGCGCCCGCGACCATCTCCCGCACCGCGGCCAGGTTGGCGAGGGATGCGCAGAGCAGCGCGAAGACCAGACCGAGGACGAGGAAAGCCAGCAGGACATCGGTGCTGGCCGAGCTGCCGACCTCCGCTCGGCGCGTGAAGGCGAAGGCGAGCAGGCCGATACCGCCGACCATCGCGACCACGCCCAGCCAGCCGGTCAGACTGATGTTCTCGCCGAGCACCCGCTGCGCCAGCAGGGTGAAGACGATCATGTCGAGGGCCATCACCGGGGCGACCATCGCCACCGGGGCCACGGACAGCGCATACACCTCCAGCAGGAACGAGCCCGCCTCCACGGCGAGGCCGATCAGCCACAGGGGGCGCAGCACCAGTCGGGCCAGCAGCGCAAGCCCCAGCCCCGAGCTCTCCTCCTCCCGGCGGGCAGCGCGGGCCTGGACGAGCGGCGCGATCCCGTAGAGAGCCGCCGAGACGACCGCGGTCGGCAGACCGATCACCAGGGCTCTGCTCATGTCCCGTCCAACATCGTGGCCCTCGGGATCCGTCCCGAACCGTGGGTTCGCCTCACCAGTCCGCGCCGAAACCGATCTGCGCCAGAGCCGCCCCGAATGCCTGCTCCCACGCGTGCGGGCCAATCGCTACCCGGTCCGACGGTGGCTTGACCCGGTCAAGGCACGCGAGCGCGGATCTGGTCAACGACACCGGGTCGGTGTTCGTCACCTCGGCATGACCTCGCTCAAGCTCCTTCTGAAGGTTATCCCGGCCATGCCCCGGCACCACGTCGATGAGCAGCAGGTCCCGGCCGATCACCCGAGCCTCGCTGCAGGTGTCCCCGGACGACGTGACGACCAGGTCGCTCGCCGCCATCAGCGCCGGGACGCGATCGGTGAAGCCGAACGGGATGACCTTGTGCTGCTGTTCCGACAGAGCCGCCAACCGCGCGGCCAACCGCTGGTTGCGGCCGGCCACCGCAAGCACGTAGATGCCCGCCGCGGCCATGGCCGCGGCACCCTCTACCAACGGTCCCAGCCCCCAGGAGCCGGACATCAGCAGCACGCAGGGAGCGTCCGCGGGGATGCCGAGCGCGGCCCGCGCCTCCTCCTGGGTGGGCGGGTCGTAGAAGGGTTCCCGGACCGGGGTCGGGACCACCGAGATCAGCGCGTTCGGCGAGAACCGCCGCACGTACCGGGCGGCGGTCTGCGAGGTGACCAGGTAGAGGTCGGTGTTGTCGTGTACCCACAGCCGGTGCACGCAGCAGTCAGTGGAGAACACCGCCGTCACCAGGCCGGGGAACTCGGCCTTGACCCGGCTGGCCGCCGCGGCTCCGGTAGCGAAGATCGAGATCACGAGATCGGTCGGCTGGGCGGCCAGTTCCTCGCGCAGTGCCGGGACGACGAACCGGCTCGACGTCCTCTCGATGGCCTGGGCGAGCCGGCCACCGGTTCTCATCTGTGAGAAGTGCACGGCGTCATACAGGCCCGGAGCGGCGATCATGCCACGGAAGACCTTCTCCCCCCGGGAGCCGTTGCGCCCACCGAGCATGCGCAGGCTGTCGGCGGTCCGGGTGGTGAACCCGCGCCGGGTGAGCGACGCGCCGCACGCCTGTGCCATCACGTCGTGGCCCATCCCGAGCGAGCCCGACAGCAGCAGCGCGCCGCCGCGCCGCGTCGGCGTCCCGGCGGGCCGGACATCGACGCCGTGCGTGCGCGGATCGGCGGGGAGGGCACCGGCGACCGGTCCCCCCGCTGCGGCAGGCCCTGGCAGGACAGGTTCCGTGACCCCCGGTTCGCCGGCGGCTGGCGGGCCGCCTACCCCCACCTCAACATCATCTTCGGATGGTCCATTCACCGTGCTACCGCCGATCTGCACCATGATCACTCCGAGGAGGCCACGGAGATATCGAGGTCGCCGACAGGCGGGAGCGCCTGAGCCGGAGGCCGTCGATTTGCCAGATACCACTCGATGTACTGCCGGACACCCTCCGAGAAGGGTGTGGTCGGTCGCCAGCCGAGCACCTCCGCGGCCCGCTGCGCGGAGATCTCCCGACCGCGGAAGTCCCCGGGGCGCGCAGGCATGTGTTCGATGGCGGTGCCGGGGAAGTACTCCTGGACGGCCCGTGCCATCTCCAGCACACTGACCGACTCGCTGCCCTCCAGGGCGAGCGTGGTGTTGGCCGCGTCGGGGGTCAGAGCCAGCACGTGCGCCTCGGCCAGGTCCCGGACGAAAACGTAGTTGCGGAACTGCAGGCCGTCGCCGGCCACCGTCAACGACTCGCCGTTCAGAGCCTTGCGGACAAAGCGGGCCAGCACCAGCTCGTCACGCATTCCGGGGCCGTAGGGGATGCCGTAACGCAGGATGGTGAACGACAGCCCGTAGGTCTGCTGATAGCTGTGCAGCAGCAGTTCGGCGGCCAGTTTCGTCGAGGTGTAGACATGCCCGGCGCGGCCCAGCGTGATCTCGGCGTCCTCCGTCAGCGGCGCCGAACCGGCCCGGTCACCGACCGCCCCGTACACCCAGACGGTGCTGGCGAACAGCACCCGGCGAACCCCGACCTGCCGCGCCGCCTCGCAGATGTTCCCGGTGCCCTCGACGTTGAGCCGCACGGTGCGCACCGGGTCGGCGAACGCGAAGTCCACATTGGACATCCCAGCGATGTGGAAGACGGCCTCGACGCCCCTCAGCGCGGCGGTGACCGCCGGCAGATCAAGCACGTCGAGCTGATGGTAACTAGCCCGGGGGTCGACCGGCCGGTGTTCGACGTCCAGTGAGAGAACGTCGTGACCGGCGTCAAGCAGACGGTCGACCACATGGCTGCCGATGAAACCCGACCCTCCGGTTACCGCGATCTTCATCGTCATCCGTCCAGGCTCAGGCTCTGCAGCGCGGCGGCGAAGGACGCGACCACATGGTCGGCCTCCGCCTCGGTCATGTCCGAATGGATGGGCAGGCACACGTGCCGGGCGCAGATGTCCTCGGCGACCGGAAGGGACCGGAGCGCATAGTCGCTGAAGACCGACTGCCGGTGCAGCGGCGACTCGTAGACCTCACCGCTCAGGGAGACGCCGTGGCGTTCCTTCAGCTCCTTCTTCAGCCGGCCGCGGTCGATTCCGGGGCGGGGCAGGACGATGTACTTGTAGTAGTTGCAGAGACCATCCGGCGGCACCTGCAGGCGGGTGACGGTACCCAGGGTGTCCAGCGCGGCATCGTACCGCGCGGCTACGGCGGCGCGGGTCGCCAGGAAGTCGGCGAGATGCCGCAGATGCACCCGGCCGGTGACCGCATGAATCTCGCTGAGCCGCCAGGCGTACCCCTGCTTGATATGGACGTTCCCGAGAAAACCGGCTTTGCCCTGGTCACGATAGATCCGAGCGGCTTCGTGAATGGCGGGATCGGACGTGAGGATCATTCCGCCCTCACCGCTCGTGATGACCTTGGTTGGATAGAACGAGAACGCTCCCGCAATCCCGAACGACCCAGCGTGGCCGTCGCCGTGGCGGCTGCCGTGGGCATGTGCCGCGTCCTCGACCAGCGCGATGCCTCGATCGTCACAGAAGGCCCGCAACTCGGCCACGTCCGGCGGGATCAGCCCACCGATGTGGACCAGAACAACGGCGCGGGTCCGCGGCGTCACCGCGGCCTCGACACTGCGGGCGGTCAGGGCAAAGGTGTCCGAACTCACATCCGCGAAAACCGGCATGGCACCGGCCCGCAGCACCGCGAAAGCGGTCGCCGCAAACGTGTTCGTCGGCACGACGACATCCGCGCCTTCGACACCGTGACTGCGAAGGATGATCTCCAATGCGGCTGTTCCACTGCTCACGGCGACCGCGAACGGGGCCTCGTGAGCCGCGGCGAATGCCGCCTCGAATTCAGCGGTATGGACGCCCAAGGTCAGCGCACCGGTGGCCAGGATCTCGGTCGCGGCCGATGCGATCTCCGCGCGATCCTCCGGTGAGAAGACGATGCGCGCCGCAGGGACATGCACCTGTTCACCCCTACCTTCCGAGTCATTCCCGTGCGAGCCGGCCAGCCCCCATAGCGGCTGCGCCGCGACGAAGGACCCGGTCGGGACGAGCCGCAGCCTTCGCGGCATCACCGACTCCGAATTCCGCCGGCCTCCCGCCAGCGACCTACCGCGCTCCCTCCGACCCCTACGGAGGCAACCATCGGCTTTGTCGGTACATGCCCAAAACAGGCTATCGATCCCGATCGCCGGCATGTCCGCAGCCCATGGCCACTCCCCACGAAACATCTCATATCTGTCCGAACGTAGCCAGACCTGTCAGCAAATCGATATCCCCGCAAGAGGAGAAAGGCATCCGTCACTAAGAACCGCCAACCCGCAACACGTGGTGATTGACGGCGACGCCACTCACCGCGACGACCACGGGGCCGCCCACAGCGGCCCAGACCTGCTCCTCCAGCACCGCAGCCGTCCGGACCTCGTCGTTACGACACCGTCGTTACGACACCACCGTTACGACACCACCGTTACGACACCACCGTTACGACACCGTCGTTACGGCACCACCGTTACGACACCGGTCCCGACCAGCCGCTTCCCGGGCACGGCCAAGGCCGGGAGACCTGCATCGTCGCGCCTCCGATACCCAGCGCAACACTCAATCATTCCGAGTAATACTCTCCCAGGTAGCCACGGAGGCAGCGGACGCCACCCCGCTGTCCGTTCCTATCGATGAACCGCGACCTCGACCGAGGACGCAGGGCGGGAACGAGCAGACACTGCGGCAGACACTGATCGCCACGCGAACCACGCCCGTGGGCACGCGGACGACGATCATTTGAAGACGGATGAACCGGATGGATGACGCGGCCGGCCGGGGCTGACCGGCTGTCGAGAAATCACCCGGTCGGAGTGGGCGACCAGGAAAAGATCATCAACGGTCGAACCAGGGCCGTTCGCTCGGGAACGGCCTGGATGCAACCGGACACAAGTAGTCCCGACGAGACCATCTCACCCAACGTACGGGGGGAACGCAGGTACACGGCCTCGTCGGGACTTGGTGAAAGTGTACGACCCCCATCTGTCGGGCGCGACGGGACCAAGGTCCCTAACGGTTTCCGCACCCTCGACTCTTGCCAAAGAGCGCAGCAGTGTGCCTCATGGGGCGAGAATGGTCACGATGCCGTCTCCCGGAAACCGATCTCGCACCGGCGTGTGCCGTAGGGCGGCCAGTGGGACGGCCGCCTCCACGCCAGCCCGATTTTGATCGCCAGGGTTCTGGCGACCTCCCCCGCACCTCCGGAGACGGACGACTCGGGCATCAGGGCCGGCGGGGTCGGCAACGGGGCGGGCGGCTCGCCCAGGCCGGACGGCAGCCCCCGAAAGGTCGAAATTTCGGGCTAGATTACCGGTTCTGTTGCACATGGGAAACATCAGAATGCTTCGCTGCACCCCGTGCGGCGAAGGGAGTGGCGGCGGTCACGGGAATATCCGCGGCGGTGGGATGCCCGTGGCACACGACGCGTATTTCCGGGAACGGGTGTGACGCCGCACGGGGCCGCCGGGCTCCGCTACCGGCCCGGTCACCTCGCCGGACCAAGTGCACACGCGCTGTTCACGCCCGGCGGCGTCGGGCGTCCTGCGCATCGGCCGAGGCGGGTCGACCGCCGACGCATCTACGCAGGCCAGTCCAGCATTACATGATCGCCGCTCCGCGGTGGCCGTCTCATCGCCAATCCGACAACACGGCCGCGAACGGCCTGAACGCAGGCCTGGCGGTGTTGTATCAGGGGTGGGACACGTCGCCGCGGCCGGCGACGATGGAACCACCCGCCCGACGAACCGAACGGCAGAGACCTGGGATGGATGACGAAGCACCGGCCTGGTTCGAGGCCGCCCTTGACCACCGACCGGAGCGGCACGAGACCGAGGTGGCGGGCGCGACTATCAGTTACCGCTGCTGGGGCAGGGGCGGTCGGCCGGCGATCGTGCTGGTCCACGGTGGTGCCGCCCACGCGGGCTGGTGGGACCACATCGCGCCGATGATTCCGCGGGAGTACCGCGTCATCGCGCTGGATCTGTCCGGCCACGGTGACAGCGACCGGCGCGAGGACTACTCGCTCAGTACCTGGGCGGCCGAGGTGATCGGTGTCATCGACCACGCCAAGGTCGCCTCGCCCCCGATCATCATCGGGCACAGCATGGGCGGCTGGGTGACGATCACCACCGCAGCCCAGTACCCGGACCGGGTCGCCGGCATCGTCGTCGTCGACTCCCCCGTGCAGGAGTTCACCCCGGAGGAACGGGCGGCCCGGGACCGGACGGCGTTCGGCCCGCTGCGGGTGTATCCGACAGCGACCGACGCGCTGGCCCGGTTCCGGGCGGTGCCGGAGCAGCCCTACGTGCTGCCGTTCATCATCGATCACGTCGCCCGGGGTTCGATCGGGTCGGTCCAGGGCGGCTGGACGTGGAAGTTCGACCCGAAGGTGTTCGGCAACCGGACCCCGTCGCCCGAGGTACTACGCAAGGTGCACTGCCGGGTCGCGCTCTTTCGGGCCGAGAAGGGCCTGCTCACCCCCGACATCGGTGTCCAGATGTACAACCTGCTCGGGCGGGTGGCACCGGTGATCGAGATCCCGCTCGCCGGCCATCACGTCATGCTCGATCAGCCGTTGCTGCTGGTCACCGGGATCCGGACGATCCTCGCCGACTGGGAGCACTCCTCCCCGCAGGAACGGGTGGACTGACGACCGGGTGCGCCGGTCGCGGGCGCGGGAGCCCGGCGGAAAGCGGACGAGACGGTAATTCGTCCCAGGTGGCGCGACTGCCGGGGTTAAGCCGCCGATCCTAGGGAATCCGCAGATCGTACGTTGTTCCGCGGGTACGGCTACGCGGACGCCCCGCCAGGAGAAGCCGCAAGGAGAACCCATGAGGAGTGTGCACCGGCGGCAGTCGGGAACGATCGGTATTCCCTACCCGGACGATAGCGCCCCGTACGTGGCTGGTGCACGGGTGCGGACCTCATCGGATGCCACCCAGGCTCTCCGGGCCGCGCCGGGCCCGCCGGCCGCCGGGAGCACGAGCGGGGACCGCGGATCGACCGGCAACCACGGATCGACCGGGGGCCGCGAATCAACCGGGGAGCTGGTGTCCGGCGTCGTCTCGGACATCTCCACACTGTTCCGCCAGGAGCTCGCCCTCGCCAAGGCCGAGATGCGCGAGGAGGTGGAGAAGGCCGGCAAGGGCGCCCGCATGTTCGCCGTAGCGGGCGGCGCCGGTTACTTCACCCTGCTTTTCGCCTTGTTGGCCGTCATGTTCGGCTTGGGGGAGGTGATGGCGCTGGGCTGGGCCGCCCTCATCATCACTGTCGTCCTCGGCGTCGTCGCGGCCGTGCTGGCCATGAGGGGTCGTTCCACCGTGCGCGCGGTCCACCCCACTCCGGCGCAGACCGTGGAGACGCTGCGCGAGGACGTCCAGTGGGCGCAGGGCCGCCGCAGGTAGCGGGTAGTTCGTCCCCCACCACCCTCGGGTTCGTCCGCCCGCCCACCACCCCGTGTCGCCACTCCCGTGCCGCCCACCACCCCGTGTTTCCGCGGAACCACCGGCAGAAGCATCAGAAAGGTCAGGTTCGCAGTGACAAGCACGAGTCCGGATAAGATCCGGTCCGACATCGAGGCGACCCGGGCGCGGCTCGGCAGCGACCTCGACCAGCTCGCCGACCGGGTCAGCCCGCAGAAGGTCGCCGGTCGCACCGCCCAGGACATCAAACGCCGGGTGACCACGGCGACCGAGGCGGTCCGCCCGAAGGTCGCGGCGACGACGGAGATCGCGGCCGAAAAGGCCCGGGACACGGCGGATCAGGCGAAGGCCACCGTACGCCGGCAGCTTGACGCCCACCCGCAGCTCGCCGTGACCGCACGGAAGGCCCGCGCGACGGCCGGCAGCGCCGCGGGTACGGCCACGCAGACCGTGCACAAGCAGTTCGAGGCGCACCCGCAGGTGGCGGCGAAGGCCGGCCAGGTGCGCGACACCGCGGGCAGCGCCCTCACGGCCGGCCGGCAGAAGGCCGCCGGCAACCCGCGGGCGGCGGGGTCCGCCGCCGGGCTGGCGGCTCTGCTCGTGATTCTGCTGTTCATCCTCCGGCTCCGGCGGCATTGCGGGATCGACCCGGGGTAGCGGTCCCCGACGCTCTCGGCGGCGCTCGCCACACTCGCCACACTCGGCCCGGCGGCGCGCGATCTGGCCGCTCTGGTGGGCGTCCACCTGCTCGCCGATTGTAACTCCAAGTAATCAACTGCGCCGCTCGGCGCCCGTCAAGCCGGGAAGCGCGACGGGCGAGGGCGACGGACTACGGGTCAGATGAGACGGTCAGGGGCACGCGAGCCTGGCGACCCGCCCGTGGCTCCACGGGTTCTCTCCCGGACGAGCACGGCTGCCGGGAGGAACGCGGACTTCGGCCGAGAGCCGGCCGGAGCGAGGAAGGAGGAGCTGGTGGGACAGATCGAGGTCGTCGTCAGGCGGGTCGTGCCGGGCACCCCCGAGCAGGTTGTCGCGAAGCTCGCGGACTACCAGGGCGCCCGCGCCCGAGCCTGGCCAGAGAACGTCTCCGAGTACCGGGTGTTGGCGGGGGGCCACGGTGCCGGGACCCGCATCGCCTATCGGCTCCAGGCAACCCGCAAGCGGGTGCGTCAGATCGACGCGACCGTCTCCGTCCCCGATGCGAGCACTCTCGTCGAGGCGGACCAGAACTCCTCGCTGTGCACCCGCTGGCACATCGTCCCCGGCTCCGGGCCGGACCAGAGCCTGGTCACGGCGACGACGACCTGGGACGGTGCGGGCGGTGTCGGCGGCTTCTTCGAGCGCGCGTTCGCCCCCATCGGCGTCCGCAAGCTGCACACCGCGGTCCTGGACAAGGTTGCCGGACAGTCCGGGGGCTAGGATCCGGCCGCCGAGCGGTGCAGGGTCGGCCATACTTCCCGCGTCGGCCCCGCCGCCATCAAACCTGCCCGGCCCATCAAACCTGCCCGGCCCACCGAACCCGGCCGGCGAGCCGGACCCGGCCGGGCTGGGGCGAAGCCCCGTTAGGCGTACATGTACATCCGCACGGTCGTGCCAACCCGGGTCGACCGGAGCTGGACAAGATCGCACAGCTGGTTGACAAGCCACAGCCCGCGGCCGCCGCCCAGGGACAGATCCGGGCGGCGGCGTCCGGCCAACCGGTCGTACAGCCGGCCGCCGTCGCGGACCTCGCAGATCAGGCAGGCGTCGTCCGTCCAGAGGCGGACCGCTCCATGGCCCCCGCCGTGGTGCACGCTGTTCGTGGCGACCTCGTGCACGGCCAGCTCGAACTCGCCGGTCCGCTCGGCGCCCAGGCCCCAGGCCAGGGCGACCCGGATCACCTCGGCGCGGACGTGCCCCAAGTCGCGCGGGCCGAAGGCGAACTCGACGCGGGGAACGCCGAGGTCCGGCAGGGCCTCGGCCAGCGGGTCGGGGCCCGGACCCGCGACGGCGGGCCCGGGCGGTCGATACCGGGAACTGATCCGGCCCAGCCCGCCCTCCACCACCGCGGGATGGGTGCGCCAGATCTCGTCAACGAGCGCCGGGCCGATCCGGCCCACGTCATAGAGGCACCGCAACCGCCACGCCGGCGGCGCGGCGAACGCCTCGTTGAGCAACGCCTCGTGCAGCATGGATTCCCGCAGCTCCGGGCCGGGCCGGGCCAGCCATGTCGGCTCGCCGATCCCCCGTACCAGCCGACCGCGCTCGACACCGAGATCCAGAAAATCCTGCCAGGCCGGAATAATCCGGGCCGGGTTACGACCAAGCTCGGCCATATCGAGAAAAGAGACACGCTGCGCGGCCCGACCGAGGGCGGCGCGTAACTGGCGTATCCGCGGCTGTGTCACGGCTACCAGGACGGCCTCGTCGACCGCGAGTCCGGCGAGCACGAAATCGCGCGTTGCGTTGAGGAAACCGGCGTCGCCCTGATACAGGAAAGCCTCGTGCCGAATCCCGTCGGCCCCACTTCCACCGGCGACCGGGCCACAGATGTAGCCCAGGGTGCTCCTGTGGCTCACTTCACACCCCGGCGCGGCAAAACGCTGGTCGCCCCCGTGGGAACCCACCCGCCCACTCACCGCGACCTCGGCGGCAGAATGCCGAGAATACACGCGGCCCGCGCCGGCAGCCCCGTCCCCAGTGTGCACGGGCACATCGTAGGTCATGCCGAACCAATGGGATATACCCCGCAACGCAATCAGACCGCCCAGCTCGTCAGAGCTGGTAGCGGAAACGACCCGACCAGCCCGGAACCGGTTCTCCGGCCGGGCGGACCACGCCGGGCCGGGCCGGTCGCCGCCGTGACCGCGCCACGCGGGGACGATGCCCGAGACCAGGAGGCCGGCGCCCGAGACCAGGAGGCCGCGGGAACGCGGGAACGCGCACCGGGACCGCCGCCCGCGGGCGGAAAACCTCGTGATCACCCGTAGTCTCGCAGTCAGGGCGTCGGCGCGGGTCTCACCGCGCGGCGCCCGAGCGACGACGCGGCCGGCCCCGGCCCGGCGACCGAAGATCGACGAGAAGGCGGATCAGGGATTGTGACGACGACATCTGTCCCGCAGCGTTCCATCCATCAGCGGATCGCCGAGGAGCTCGGCGTGCGCCAGGGGCAGGTGACGGCGGCGGTCGACCTGCTCGACGGTGGTGCCACCGTGCCCTTCATCGCCCGCTACCGCAAGGAGGCGACCGGCACCCTCGACGACACGCAGCTGCGCACGCTGGAGGAACGGCTACGTTACCTGCGGGAGCTGGAGGATCGGCGCGCCGCGATCCTCGAATCGATCCGGTCGCAGGGCAAGCTGGACGACGCCCTGGCGGCGCAGATCCTCGCCGCCGACTCCAAGGCCCGGTTGGAGGACATCTACCTGCCCTTCAAGCCGAAGCGGCGGACCAGGGCGCAGATCGCCCGGGAGGCCGGCCTCGAACCGCTGGCGGAGAGCCTGTTGGGCGACCCCTCGCTCGACCCGTACGCCACGGCGACGGCCTACGTCGATCCGGAGAAGGGTGTGGCCGAGGCGGGTGCCGCGCTGGAGGGGGCGCGGGCGATCCTCGTCGAACGGTTCGCCGAGGACGCCGACCTGATCGGCACGCTGCGCGAGCGGATGTGGTCGCGTGGCGTCCTGGTATCCCGGGTCCGGGAGGGCAAGGAGGAGGCGGGGGCGAAGTTCTCGGACTACTTCGACTTCTCCGAGCCGTTCACCTCGTTGCCGTCGCACCGCATCCTCGCGGCGTTCCGGGGGGAAAAGGAGGAGATCCTCGACCTGACCCTCGAACCGGACGTGCCGGCGGAGCCGGACGCCGCCCCGCCGCCCGGGCCGACCGACTACGAGACGCGGATCGCCGAGGCGTTCGGGATCTCCGACGCGGGCCGACCGGCGGACCGGTGGCTCCTCGACACGGTCCGCTGGGCCTGGCGCACCCGCATCCTCGTGCACCTCGGCGTCGATCTACGGATGCGGCTGTGGACGGCCGCCGAGGACACCGCCGTGCGGGTGTTCGCGGCGAACCTGCGTGACCTGCTGCTCGCGGCGCCGGCCGGAACCCGGGCGACCATGGGTCTCGACCCGGGGTACCGCACCGGAGTGAAGGTCGCCGTGGTCGACCCGACCGGCAAGGTGGTCGCCACCGACACCATTCATCCGCACGTCCCGGCGCGGCGGTGGGACGAGTCGATCGCCACCCTGGCCCGGCTCGCCCGGGAGCATCGCGTCGACCTGATCTCGATCGGGAACGGGACGGCCTCCCGGGAGACCGACAAGCTCGCCGAGGACCTCATCCGCCGGCACTCGGAGCTGTCGCTGACGAAGGTGACGGTCTCGGAGGCGGGGGCGTCGGTGTACTCGGCGTCCGCCTACGCCGCGGCGGAGCTTCCGGGGCTCGACGTCTCACTGCGCGGGGCCGTGTCGATCGCCCGGCGGCTGCAGGACCCGCTCGCGGAGCTGGTGAAGATCGACCCGAAATCGATCGGGGTTGGGCAGTACCAGCACGACCTGTCCGAGTCCCGGCTGTCGTCGTCCCTGGACGCGGTGGTCGAGGACTGCGTGAACGCGGTGGGGGTGGACGTCAACACCGCGTCCGCCCCGCTGCTGACCCGGGTGTCCGGAATCGGGGCGAGCCTCGCGGAGAGCGTGGTGCGCCACCGCGACACGCACGGGCCGTTCCAGACCAGGGCCGCCCTGAAGGACGTCCCCCGCCTCGGGCCGAAGGCGTTCGAGCAGTGCGCCGGCTTCCTGCGCATCCCCGGCGGGGACGACCCGCTGGACGCCTCCAGCGTGCACCCCGAGTCCTACCCGGTGGTGCGGCGCATCCTCGCGGCGACCGGCGGCGACCTCGGCTCCCTCATCGGCAACGGGGCGGTCCTGCGAGCCCTGAAGCCGAGCGAGTTCGTCGACGACACCTTCGGCCTGCCGACCGTCACCGACATCCTCGCCGAGTTGGAGAAGCCCGGCCGTGACCCGCGGCCAGCCTTCAGGACGGCGGCATTCACCGAAGGGATCGAGACGCTCGCGGACCTGGTCCCCGGCATGACCCTGGAGGGGACCGTCACGAACGTCGCCGCCTTCGGGGCCTTCGTCGACATCGGCGTTCACCAGGACGGCCTGGTGCACGTGTCGGCGATGTCGAAGAACTTCGTCAGCGATCCGCGCGAGGTCGTCAAGCCCGGCGACATCGTGACGGTGAAGGTTCTCGACGTCGACATCCCCCGCAAGCGGATCTCGCTGACACTGCGGCTGGACGACGAGGCCGGTGCCGGGGGCCCGGGCCGCCGGGACGGCGAGGGTGACCGGCGGGGAGCTGCGGGTGCGGGCGCCGGACGCGGCGGAAGCCGTGATCATGATGATCGGCGGAATGGCGGCCGGGGCACCGCGAGTGGCGAACGCGGTGGCGCCGGCGGGCGCAGTGCCGGCGGCAGGAACGGTGCCGGCGGCCGCGGCGGATCCAGCGTGCCGGACGGCGCGATCGCCGAGGCGCTGCGCCGGGCCGGCATCGTCAACGGCGACCAGATCACTCTCGGTGAGTCCGGCCGCAAGCGCGGCTGACCCACTGACCAGGTGACGGGTGGGGCCGGTGGGTCGGGCCGGTGGGAATCACCGGCTCCGGTGCCGCCCACCGACCC
>NZ_CDXDOS010000044.1:0-20052 GCF_978021245.1 Frankia sp. CoBUL1 | reverse complement strand
GCACCATCACCACGGCGGTGGCCAGGCACACATCATTTCCCGGTCCGGGGCCGGCGTGTTCCCGGGATGGCCGTGGCATCTGCCGGCGCCTTCCGGCCGACGAGTAGTGTGGGCGCCGTCGCCCCACCGCTGTCCAGGTCCGAAGACTCGGGAGATCGCGTGACATCATCACGTCCGGTGGCCGTCATCATCCTGGCAGCGGGCGAAGGCAAGCGCATGCGCTCGACGAGACCGAAGGTGCTGCACCACATCGCTGGGCGCTCCCTTCTCCACCACGTGCTGAGCGCGGCCGGAGCCCTCGCGGCGGCGCGTACCGCGGTCGTCGTGGGCCACGGCCGCGAACAGGTCGCGGCGATGCTGGCGGAGCAGGCTCCCGAGGTCGTCCCGGTCGTCCAGGACCGCCAACACGGCACGGGCCACGCCGTCCGGGTGGCCTTGGCGGCGCTCGGCGAGCTGGCGCCCGGCGACACGGTGGTCGTGCTGCCCGGCGACACCCCGCTGTTGACCAGCGCGACGCTCACTGCTCTGGTGGCCCAGCACCATGCCCGGGCGGCCGCGGCGACTGTCCTGTCGGCCGTCATCGACGACGCCACCGGTTACGGCCGGGTGGTGCGCGACGGCGACGGCGCGGTCCGGGCCATCGTCGAGCATCGCGACGCCGACGCCGCCACCGCGACGATCCGAGAGATCAACACCGGCGTGTACGCGTTCGCCGCGGGCCCACTCCAGACCGCGCTCGCGCGGCTGACCAGGGATAATGCTCAAGGCGAGGAGTACCTCACCGACGTCGTCGGGCTGCTGGTCGCCGCCGGGCAGCCGGTGGCCGCGCGGGTCGTGGACGATCCCGGCGAGGCCGGTGGGGTGAACGACCGCGTCCAGCTCGCCGCCGCCGGACGGGTGCTGCGGGACCGGATCGTCGAGGCGGCGATGCGCGCCGGCACCACCGTCGTCGACCCGCAGACCATCTGGATCGACGCCGACGTCACTCTCGAACCGGACACGACTATCGCCCCCAACACCTTCCTGCACGGCCGGACGCACGTCGCTCGCGGCGCCGTCATCGGCCCCGAATGCACCTTGACGGACACGACGGTAGGCGCAGGCGCGACCGTCCTGCGGACCACGGCCGAGCGGGCCGAGATCGGCGCCGGGGCCGTGGTCGGGCCTTACAGCCATCTCCGATCGGGCACCCGACTGGGCCGCGAAGGCAAGATCGGCTCCTTCGTCGAGACGAAGTCGGCCGATCTCGGGAACCAGACGAAGGTCCCGCATCTGGCGTATGTCGGCGACGCGGTGGTCGGCGAGCGCAGCAACATCGGATGCACGACGGTCTTCGTGAACTACGACGGGGTGGCCAAGCACCGCACGGTGATCGGCTCGGACGTCCGGATCGGCAGCGATACCATGCTCGTTGCTCCGGTCACGGTCGGGGACGGGGCCTACACCGGCGCCGGATCCGTGATCCGGGAGGACGTTCCGCCGGGCGCGCTGGCGGTCCGGGAGGGGCGGCAACGGATCATCGAAGGCTGGGTCTCCCGCCGCCGTCCCGGCAGCCCGGCGGCACGAGCGGCCGCCGCAGCCGGCGTCCGGGCCCCCGGCGGCGCCGGGGATCCCGAGTATCCCGATGAAATGCCGCAACCGTCCGCGGCCGAGGCCGCCGTGCCGATCCCAGCTCATCAGGGTGACGTGGCGCACCGGAGTGAGTTGCCGCATACCGGCGAGGCCGGCATCGCTGGCATTCCCGGCGCGGGGAGCAGAACGTAAAGAGACGTCCGTCCAAACCTTCTCTGGCCAGCGAGGGGATGCACACTGCCCGACCTGCCCCGCCCGGGTCGGCGGCCCGGGGTCCGCGGGCGGCGATCCGGGCACGTGGGTACCATCCCGCCTGCGCAAACAGGTGCGGGGCCGGGTATGCCCGAGTGTTGAACCGTGCAGCCTCACGGCCGTTCCCCCGGACGGGTCACCCGCCCGGGGACTGCCCCCGCCAGCCCGATCACGCCAGCCCGATCATCCCGTCACGCCCGAGGAGTACGCGGTGGCCTACCAGACCGAGAACCGGCGCAATCTGATGCTCTTCGCGGGACGTTCGCACCCGGGCCTCACGGCGGAGGTCGCGGCCGCGCTCGACGTCGAGCCCGTACCCACCCATGCCTACGAATTCGCCAGCGGCGAGATCTTCGTCCGCTTCTCCGAATCGGTTCGGGGCTGCGACGCCTTCGTGCTCCAGTGCCATTCGGCTCCGGTGAACACCTGGCTGATGGAACAGCTGATCATGGTGGACGCGCTGAAGCGGGCCAGCGCCAAACGGATCACCGTCGTCGCGCCCTTCTACCCCTATGCGCGCCAGGACAAGAAGCACCGTGGCCGGGAGCCGATCTCGGCCCGCCTCGTCGCCGATTTGTTCAAGACCGCCGGCGCGCACCGGCTCATGTCGGTCGACCTGCACACCGCCCAGATTCAGGGCTTCTTCGACGGGCCGGTGGACCATCTCTTCGCGTTGCCGCTGCTCACCGACTACATCGAGTCCAAGCTGGACACGTCCGAGGTGACCGTCGTCGCCCCCGACTCGGGCCGGGTCCGCGTGGCCGAGCGGTGGACCGACCGGCTCGGCTGCCCGCTGGCCATCATCCACAAGCGGCGTGACCCGGACGTTCCCAACCAGGTGAAGATGTTCGACGTGGTCGGCGAGGTGCACGGACGGACCTGCGTCATCGTCGACGACATGATCGACACTGCCGGCACGATCACGAAGGCCGCGGAGTCACTCAAGGAGCACGGCGCGGCGGGCGTCATCGCGGCGGCAACCCACGGCGTGCTCTCCGGCCCCGCCGCTGACCGGCTGAAGAACTCGGAGATCAGCGAGGTCGTCCTCACGAACACGCTGCCCCTGCCCAGCGAGGCTCGCATCGACAAGATCACCGAACTGTCCATCGCCCCGCTGCTGGCCGCGGCCATCAAGGCCGTGTTCGAGGACGGGTCGGTGACCGGCCTGTTCGGCGGAGACGCCTGACCGAGGCTCGCATCCCCACCCCGCCGCGAGACAGGCGCGGGCAGGCGAACGGCCGCGGCGAACGACCTGGGGCGTCCCGGCGGCCGCCCCGCGTCCGTAGACTGCCCTGCCATGGCAGCGCAACAGCCGAAGGTGTCTCTCACCGGGATCAAGCCGACGGGCGAGCCGCACCTCGGCAACTACATCGGAGCGATCCGGCCGTCGCTGGAGCTCACCTCGGCCTACGAGTCGATCTACTTCGTCGCCGACTATCACGCCCTGACATCCGTGCGTAGTCGCGAGGAGTTGGCGAGCTATACCCGCTCGGTGGCGGCCACGTGGCTCGTGCTCGGGCTCGACCCGACGAGCACGATCTTCTACCGCCAGTCCGACGTCCCCGAGATCTTCGAGCTGACCTGGGTGCTGTCCTGCGTCACCGGCAAGGGTCTGATGAACCGGGCCCACGCCTACAAGGCGGCCCGTGACCGCAACGCCGAGGCCGGCGTCCCCGATCTGGACGCCGGCATCAACATGGGCCTGTTCAACTATCCGATTCTGATGGCCGTCGATATTCTCATCATGAATGCTGACGTGGTCCCCGTTGGCCAGGACCAGTCGCAGCACGTGGAATACGCCGCCGACATCGCCGGCTCCTTCAACCATCTGTTCGGTGACGTGTTCAGCCTGAAGATCCCGGAGGTGGTCCTCCCGGCCGGGAGCTCGGCGAAGGTACTGCCCGGCATCGACGGCCGCAAGATGAGCAAGTCATACCGGAACACAATCCCCCTCTTCGCGCCGGAGAAGCAGCTACGGAAACTCGTCCGTGGGATCGTGAGCGACAGCACACCGCTGGCGGACCCGAAGGACCCGGACAGTTCCGCGGCCTTCGTCCTGCTCGAGAACTTCGCGACTCCAGAAAAAATCAAGGAGATGCGCGGCCGTCTGGAGCAGGGCGGCACCGGGTGGGGCGAGGTGAAGAACGCCCTGTTCGAGACGCTCAACGACTGGCTGTCACCGCTGCGGGAGCGCTACACCGAGCTCATCGCCCCGGACAGCGAGCTGGACGGCATCCTCGCGGCGGGTGCCGAGCGGGCCCGCGACCGGGCCCGGCCGGTGCTCGCCGGCGTCCGGCGCGCAATCGGGATCTCGCCCCTCTGACCTCCCCGCCGTTGCGCCCTTCCCCGCCGTTGCGCCGGGCGGCTCAGTCGGAACGGGCGGCGCGGGCGGCGGCCAGCCGGCAGAAGGCCGCGATGCCGAGGGTCTCGCCCCGGGCACCGGGATCGACCTCGGCGGCACGCGCCAGTTCCCCAGCGGCGGCGGGCGATCCGGCCCAGGGCGCCAGGGCCGTACGCAGGGTCTTGCGGCGCTGCGCGAACGCGGCATCGATCGCGGCGAACACGTCCGCCCGCAGCAGCGCCGGACCGGGCAGGGGCCTGCGGGCGAAGGCCACCAGCCCTGAATCGACGTTCGGCTGCGGCCAGAAGACCGGTCTGGGCACCGCGCCGGCCGGCCGGGCGTGCGCGTACCAGGCCAGCTTGACGCTGGGCGCCCCGTACACCCGGCTTCCCGGCGGCGCGGTGAGCCGGTCGGCAACCTCCGCCTGGACCATCACCAGCCCACGGCGCAGCGAGGGCAGCCGTTCCAGCAGCCCGAGCAGCAGCGGCACCGCGATGTTGTAGGGCAGGTTCGCGGCGAGCACCCCGGGCGCGGCCACGTCGGCGGGCAGGTCGACCGGGGTGACCCGCAGACCGTCGGCGGCCACCACGCGCAACCGCTCGGCGACGTCGGCCGGCAGCCGGGCGGCCACGGTCACCGGCAGGGCCGCGGCGAGGGGGCGATCCACCTCGACGGCGACGACGGCCTTCGCCGCCTCGACGAGCCCCAGAGTCATCGACCCGAGTCCTGGCCCGATCTCCAGCACCGTGTCGTCCGGGCCGACGCCGGCGAGCCGCACCAACCGGCGGACGGTGTTCGCGTCGACGAGGAAGTTCTGTCCGCGCCGTTTCGTCGGCCGCAGGTCCAGCTCGTGCGCGAGGGCCCGAAGTTCAGCCGGCGAGAACAGCGCGTCGGTGTCTACCAGGGCCCGAACACCCGCTCCGCGTTCGCGGCGATGTGCGTGCCGAGCTCGGCGACGCCGACGCCGCGGGTCTCGGCCAGCACCCGCAGCGTCAGCGGAATGAGGTACGGGCCGCCGGGCCGGCCCCGCCAGGGGGTCGGGGTGAGGAACGGCGCGTCGGTCTCCACCAGGATGAGATCCGCCGGGGCGACGGCCGCCGCCTCCCGCAGATTGGCGGCATTGGAGAAGGTGACGTTGCCGGCGAACGACATCACGTACCCGGCGTCCGCGCAGATCTTCGCCATCGCCGTGTCCCCGGAAAAGGCGTGGAAGACGACCTTCTCCGGGGCGCCCTCCTCGGCGAGGATACGCAGCGTGTCGTCGTGGGCGTCCCGGTCGTGGATCATCAGCGTCCGGCCGGTCTCCTTGGCGATCGCGATGTGGCGCCGGAAGCTCTCCTGCTGCGCGGCATGCGCCTCGGGTGGGGTGCGGAAGTAGTCCAGACCCGTCTCGCCGACCGCGCGCACGCGATCGGCGCGGGCCAACGCGGCGATGGCGGCGAACGTCTCCTCGGTGACCCCCCGGGCCGCCTCGTTGGGATGAATCGCGACGGCGGCGTAGATCTCCGGATGCGCCGCGGCAACCTCGGCCTGCCATCTGCTGGTGGGCAGGTCGATGCCGACGGTGACGGCCCGCGTGACACCGACCGCCCGGGCCGCCGCGATCGCCGCCGGAACTTCGGTGCCCATCAGGTCGAGATGACAGTGGCTGTCGACCACGGCCACGGGAAGAGGGTCCGGCGGTGGCGGCGGATCACCCGACCGGCCAGAGTTTCGCGCCACCTCACCCGCCCTCTCGTGCCCGCCCTTCGTTTCCTGAGGTCTGAAGTCTACGACCGCCGCCGGGTGTGCCAGACAACCCGGCATGGGACGCTAATCGGGTGAGCAAGCGCAAGGACCCCACGCGATGACGACACCGTTGACCGTTGCCCTGGTCACCCCGCTGACCGGTCCCGATGCCGCCCAAGGCCTCGCCGGGCTACGAGGGGTCACCCTGTGGGCGCGTGACGAACGCCTCCCACTGCCCTGGGACGAGGTGAGTCTCACCGCCTACGACGCGTATCCCGATTCGGCCGCCGCCATGCGCGCCGCGGTGGCCGCTGGGCCGGATGCCCTGCTCGGACCCTACGGCCACCGGGCGGCACTCGCGGCCTGCGCCTCGACGGACCGGGTGGTCTTCAACACCGGCGCCCCGTCCACGCGCTTCGTCCGGCAGGCGTTCCCGAACGTCGTGAACATCGCCGCGGCCACCTCGACCTGGCCGCGCGGGGTCCTCGCCGCCGTACGGGCGGCCGATCGACGGGCCCGCAAGGTCGTCCTGCTCGCCTCCGGGGACACCGCCGTCGAGATCACATCGGTGACGAAGGCCGCCGCGGTGGCGCAGTCGTTCGAGGTGGCCTCGCACGTCTTCCCCCCGGGCAAGGCCGCCCTCGCCGCGACCCGGCTGCCCCCGGGCGACATCCTCATCGTCCACGCCGGCCCGGACGACGAGCTGGCGGCGGCGAACATCCTGCTGCGCCGGCCGTGGCGGGCGGCCGCTTTCTCCACGGCCGTCAGTGCGCAGGCCACCGCGAGCCTGGGCGACCTGCGCGAGCAGCTGCTGGCGCCGGGCAGCTGGATGCCCGAGAGCACCCAGCCGACCGCGACCGGCCCGACCGCGCAGGAGTTCACCGCCGACTTCACCGCCCTGCACGGCGTCGCGCCGACCGAAACGGCGGCCTGGGCCTACGTCACTGGGCTGATCCTGGGACGGGCCATTCGCTACTGCGGAGGCGTGCAGGATGCCTCCGTGCTCGCCGCCGCCCGGGGCATCGACACGACCACGTTGCTCGGTCGCTTCCGGCTGGACGAGGCGACGGGGCTCCAGGTCGGCCACCAGATCCCGATCGTGCAGTGGCAGGCCGGTGCCTCCCGGACGGTCTGGCCCCGTGAGTCGGCGCGGGCACCGTTCGCCCATCCCCGGCTGTTCACCAGCCGACCGGGGATAGCGTCTCGGACTTCGCCGGGGACGACCGCGACCACGCCCACGCCCACGACCACGCAGCCTCGGACGCCTCCGGCCTCACGCACACTCCCCACCACGTGAGTGGCTCTCCGCCGCCAGCGGACCGTCCGGGGCGGCGGGTGAACCGTCCGGAGCGGGTGAACCGTCCGGAGCGGGTGAACCGTCCGGAGCGGGTGAACCGTCCGGAGCGGGTGAACGGTGGTTGGTTCGGGTGCCGCCGTGGTACTGAGAAGCTCTACGGCGGCACCTGCGCGGGCCGCGGAGGGGGAAAACATGGCGGCGGGTCCACTCGGTCGTGTTCCCGCGAGGCCGTGGCGCCGCCGGGCCGCGGTGGGCATCCTCGGCGGCCTGACGGTGGCCTTCGCGGTGGCGACGGCCCGGCTGTTCGTCTTTCCGCACCAGGATGCTCCCGCCCCGGTGGACGCGATCGTCATGTTCGCCGGGAGCCCGGGACGGCTCGAACGCGCCGTCGCACTCGCGCGGGCCGGCTACGCACCCGTGCTCGCGGTCTCGGCGCCGACGGAGAAGGACCCGTGCCCCGGGCCCATTCCCGGGGTGGAGGTGATCTGTTTCTCGCCCGATCCGCGGACGACCCAGGGCGAGTCGCGGTGGACCTCCGCGGCAGCGGCACGCCGCGAGTGGCATTCACTCATAGTCGTCGCCTCGACCTCGCAGAGCACGCGCGCCCGGCTGCGCCTCGCCCGTTGCTATGACGGCGAGACGCGGATGCAGGAGGTCCCGCCCCCCCGCCGGGCCTGGCCGTACGTGATCGCCTACGAGTGGGCGGCGCTGGGCAAGGCCCTCGTTCTCCAACGCCACTGCTGACTGCCAACCGTGCTCAGCGCCCGCCAGCCCGGTCCCCGGCCCGGACGCCGAGCTCCGCGGCATAGACCTCGTTGCGGGAGACGCCGTACTCGGCGGCCACGGCCTTGCGCGCATCCTTCGGGGACATCCCCGCCGAGGTTCGTCGGGCTACCTCGGCGACGAGGATCCTGCCGTCGATGATCGGTTCAGTCCCGCTCAGCCCAGCCCCGCCTGGTTCGGCCCCGCCTGGTTCGGCCCCGCCCCGGGTACCGCCGGCGACCACCAGCGTGAACTCCCCCCGGATGACCCGGCCGTCGGTGGCCCAGCCGAGCAGATCGGCGAGGTCGCCGCGGACGATCTCCTCGAAGGTCTTCGTCAGCTCGCGGCAGAGCACCGCCGGCCGGTCGGCGCCGAAGGCCGCGACGAGGTCGCGCAGGCCGGCCACGAGCCGGTGCGGGGACTCCAGGAACACCATCGTCCGCAGCTCGCCGGCCAGGTCGCGAAGGCGTCCACGCCGATCGCCGCCCTTGCGCGGCAGGAAGCCCTCGAAGGTCCAGCGGTCCGTCGGCAGCCCGCTGACGGCCAGGGCCGCGGTGACGGCGGACGGACCGGGAACGACGGTCACGGCCATCCCCGCGGCGGCGGCCGCGGCCACGACCCGGAACCCGGGGTCGGAGACGGCGGGCATCCCGGCGTCGGTGACGAGCGCGACGGTGGCGCCCTGGCGCAGGTAGTCGGTGAGCTGGGCGGCCCGGGCGCCTTCCACCGCGTCGTAGCACGACACGATCCGCCCGGACACCGTCACGCCGAGCGCGTGCGCCAGCCGTAGGACCCGGCGGGTGTCCTCGGCGGCGATCACATCCGCGGTGGCGAGGATCTCGCCGAGCCGAGGGCTGGCGTCCCGGACGTCGCCGATGGGGGCACCGCACAGCACCAGGGTCCCGGACACCCGACCAGTCTGTCAGGAGCCAGGACCTACCCTGATCGGTGTGACGGCGACGACGGCTCACCTGCCCTGGACGGCGACCGGTCGCGGGGACGCGGCGCGGGTGACCGGCCCGGGTTCCGCCGGCCCGGCCGGCGGTCGGGCGCTCTCGGTGCGTGAGCGGCTGTGTCCACCGATGCCGCGGTCGCCGCTCATGGGGTGGCTGGCGACCCTGTCCGTCGCGATCGTCGCCGGGCTGCTGCGTTTTTGGCACCTCACGGAGCCCCGCGGGATCTACTTCGACGAGGTCTACTACACCAAGGACGCCTGGGGCCTGCTGACGGCCGGGCATGAGATCAACTCGACGACCTGTTCCGGCCCGGCCTACGTCGTCCATCCGCCGTTCGGCAAATGGCTGATGGCCGCCTCCGAGGGCCTGTTCGGCTATACCGACTGCGCCGGGGTCCCGCACGGCAGTCCGGAGCTCGGCTGGCGGTTCTCGTCCGCGCTGTTCGGGACGCTCGCCGTCCTGGTCCTCGCCCGCGCCGCCCGACGGATGTTCCGCTCCACGCTCCTGGGCTGCTTCGCCGGTCTGCTCCTCGCCCTCGACGGGCTGGAGTTCGTGCAGAGCCGCATCGGGATCCTCGACATCTTCCTGATGACCGGCGTCGTCGTAGCGCTGGCCTGTCTGCTGCTCGACCGGGACGACGGCCGCCGCCGGCTCGCCGGCCGGCTGGAACCGGTTGGTTCCAGCCCCGGCTCAGCACCCCTGGGGGACGAGGCCGCCGGCCCGGACGGCGGTACGGACGCCGGCCCGGACGGCGGCCCGACCACGACGGCTCCGCCCACCCGGGCCGGCCGCCTCCTCGACACGTACGGGCCGCGGCTGGGGTTCCGCCCCTGGCGGCTGGCCTGCGGGGCGGCCCTGGGACTGTCCATGGGGGTGAAGTGGAGCGCCCTCTACACGATCATCGGCTTCGCGGCGCTCGCCCTCGCGTGGGACATCGGAGCGCGGCGCACCGCCGGAGCCCGCCGACCCGTGCTGGGAGCACTGCGCCGGGACAGCCCGGCCTGGTTCGCCGCGTTCGTACTCGTCCCCATCGTGACCTTCCTCGCCACCTGGACCGGCTGGTTCGTCACCGACGGCGGCTACTACCGCCACTACTACGGCAACGGTTTCGGCGCCGCGTGGCACGGCTGGTGGAAGTACCAGATGGCGGTGCTGAAGTTCCACGAGGGACTCCACGAGGGGCACGCCTTCGCGTCGCATCCGATGAGCTGGCTGGTGATGGCGCGGCCGGTCGCGTACTACTACTCCTCGCCGGCGTACGGGACCTCGGGCTGCCACGATCCGGCCGGCTGCTCCCGGGAGGTCATCGCCCTGGGCAACCCGGCGATCTGGTGGGTCGGCACGGCGGCGCTGGTCGCGATGCTCGCCTGGTGGGTCTCCCGGCGGGACTGGCGGGCGGCCCTGGTGCTGGTCGGGTTCGGCTCGGCCTTCGTGCCGTGGCTGCTGTTCCCGAACCGCACGATGTTCTTCTTCTACGCGCTGCCGTCGCTGCCGTTCCTGGTCCTCGCCATCACGGCGCTGGCCGGGCTTGTCCTCGGCCCCCGCGAGGCGTCGGAGACCCGCCGCCTGGTCGGGGCGCTGCCGGTCGGGGTCTACACGATCATCGTCGTGCTGCTCTTCGCGTACTTCTACCCGATCCTGGCCGCCGAGGTGATCCCCTACTCCTCGTGGCGCGCCCGGATGTGGTTCCCGGGCTGGATCTGAAAGGACACCACACCAGGCCCACAGTGCCGACCCGTGGACCCCCGACGAGGCCCCACGGCGTCGCCTCAACGTGATCCGACTCACGACTCCGCACCCCATTCGTGGCATCACCACCGTAGGCGATGCAACCATTACGAATCGGCAAGCTGGAACAGCGACAGCCGCGGCGACAGGGGTTATCGAAGTTGGACGGTCACGAAGAGTCGAACAAGGACGCCATTAGCAGCACCGCCCTGACCCTTGAACGGGGGGGTCGCGTACAGCTCGAGAAGCCGATCCGAGAGGGTGGGGCGGTCACCATGCCCCGAGGCCGTGCGGCAGTGAGCGCCCAAACGGGTCTCCCTCCGACCTCCAACCACCGGAGACGGGTGTCGGGCGGGCCGAGACTGGGAGGAACCACCATGGCGGATGTGTCGGTACGCTTCGCGATGACCGATGACAGCGAGATCGTGCTGAACCTGTCGCTGACCCAGGCGATCCGGCTCACGGAGGCGATCGCGTCGAAAGTCAGCCAGGCGATGACCGAGCAGCCGCGAGCCGGCATGAACGGCAACGCCTACGGCCCCGGGGTGCGCCCCGGCCCCTATTCGACGTCCTGAGCCATCCGGCACCGAGCCGGGCTATCCCCCCGGTGTCGGGCTATCCCCCGGTCAGCTGGGCGATCAGGGCCCGCAGCAGGTCGAGATCCCGGCGGCGCAGCTCGGCGACGGACGACGGATCCGGCCGCGTGGAGGCCAGCGCCGCACGCACCGAGCGCAGCTTGCCGCGCAGGATCTCCACGTCGGCGGGTGTCAGTAGACCGTCGCGCAGGACCAGCACGACGTGACCACCGTGCTGCACCACGTCCACCGACTCGACCATCGGCAGCGTGACGACCCGGATACCGACGGGTGCCTCCTGGTCGTAGACGAGGCACAGCTGGTCCTCCGCCATCACCTCCGCGGTGCCGTCGTCCCACAGCACAGTCGCTCGGGCCGTGATGGGGGTCACACCGCGGGCCGACTCGACCCGCACGGGGTCGGCGTTCCCGGCCGGTTCGCGACGGCCGGCCGGGTGGACGGCGAGTACCGTGCCGCGCCGCGACCAGACCCCGCCACCGAGGTCGTCGACGGGGAAGACCCGGTCACCCCGGGCGAACATCACCAACGCGGCACGACCGTCCTCGGCGATCGGCGGGTGGGCGGCCATGGCGTGATCGTAGGTGGCCGCCGTGAGGGCCCGAGCGCCGAGACCCCACCAGGGCGCATCCGCAACACCCGCACACCCGCGCCGGGAACCACCGTTCCGCACCGGTGAACCGGTGAACCGGTGCCGACGATCCTGGTAGCCACCGATGTGGCCGCGAACCACCACCGGCATCGCACGTTCACCGGCTCGCCGCGGCCACTGTGGCTTATGCCCGGTCATGGTCCCGTGGACTCCGCAACGGGTTACCTTCGCCTGGTTGCCACCGAATCGCGTGGCGACCGGCGGCGGTCGGAGGACGCGGGCGGCTCCTAGCGGGCCGCGACGGCACGGTCCATCCTCCCCCCTGTCCGCAACCCCCACGGCCGACCTCGGCCGGTCACGCTTCGCGGAGCCCACGAATGCCCGACACCGACTATCCGCCCATCGAAGAGCACGCGGTCATCGGCGACCTGCGTACCGTGGCCCTGGTCGCCACGGACGGCACGATCGACTGGTACTGCCCGCAGCGCTTCGACGCGCCGTCGGTTTTCGCGAGTCTGCTGGACGCCGACCGTGGCGGATCGTTCCGTATCCACTGTCCGGACTCCCGGGCCAGACAGCTCTACCTCCCCGACTCGAACATCCTGATGACCCGTTTCCTCGCCCCCCGCGCGGTCGGTGAGGTCATCGACTTCATGGTCCCGGTGGACAGCGACGTCACCGAGACACCGCACGTCGTGGTCCGCCAGGCCCGAGCGGTGCGTGGAACCGCCACGTTCCGGCTGCGCTGCGACCCCCGGTTCGACTACGGCCGGGCCCCGCACACCGTCACCCTGGTGCCCGGTTCGGGCGCGGTGTTCGAGTCGACCGCCGGCACCCTTGTGCTGCGCACGGCCCTGCCGCTGCGCGTCGAGGCCACGGCGGTGGTCGCCGAGTTCGAGCTGGCGATGGGCGAGTGTGCCGACATCGTACTCGAGTGGAACTCGACCATCCGCCCATTGATCATCGGCGAGGCGGAGACGTTGTTCACCCGGACGCTGAACTACTGGCAGGCCTGGATCCGGCGCGGGCGCTATCACGGCCGGTGGCGGGAGATGGTGCTACGCAGCGCTCTCGTCCTCAAGCTGCTCGTCTACCGGCCCACCGGGGCGCTGGTGGCCGCGCCGACCACCTCGCTACCCGAGGAGCTTGGCGGCGTGCGCAACTGGGACTACCGCTACACCTGGATCCGCGACGCGGCCTTCACGGTGTACGCGCTGATGGCGCTCGGATTCACCGACGAGACCGCGGCGTTCATGGACTGGCTCGAACAGCGATGTCACGAGGCACCCAAGCACTGCGGGCTCTACGTGCTCTACAGCGTGGACGGCAACGCCGACCTGGACGAGCTGGTCCTCGACCAGCTGTCCGGCTATCGCGGCTCGAAGCCGGTGCGCATCGGCAACGCCGCCGCCACGCAGCTCCAGCTCGACATCTACGGCGAGCTGATGGACTCGGTGTACCTGTACAACAAGCAGGTCCCGATCTCCTTCCAGCTCTGGGAGGCGCTGGGCCGCCAGCTCGACTGGCTGGCCAGGCACTGGGACGAACCGGACGAGGGCATCTGGGAGACCCGGGGTGGGCGCCAGCGCTTCACCTACTCGGCCGTGATGACCTGGGTCGCCTTCGAACGGGCCTGCCGGATCTCGCGCCAGCGCGGCCTGCCCGGGCCGACGAACGAATGGAAGGACTACGCCGGGCGGGCCTACCGGTTCGTCCAGAACGAGGCGTAGAACCCCGCCCGCGGCGCCTACATGGAGTTCCCCGGCTCACCACGGATGGACGCATCCCTGCTGTGCATGCCGCTGGTGAAGTTCTCCGGCCCCACCGACCCCCGGTTCCTGTCGACCCTGGAACGGTTCAGCGGGGACCTGGTCAGCGACAGTCTGGTGCGCCGGTACGCCGCGGACGGCAGCGACGGCCTCACGGGTGACGAGGGCACCTTCAACCTGTGCTCGTTCTGGTACGTGGAGGCACTGACCCGGGCCGGTCGGGTCGCCGAGGCCCGGATGGTCTTCGAGAAGATGCTCACCTACGCCAACCACGTGGGGCTCTACGCCGAGGAGATCGGTTCCTCCGGGGAGGCGCTCGGCAACTTCCCGCAGGCGTTCACCCACCTCGCCCTGATCAGTGCCGCGATCCATCTCGACCGCGCGCTGGGGTGACCGACCCGAGGACAGGTGCGCGGTGACCACAGGTACGCGGTGAGCACGGGCGGTTTCCGGTGCCGGCGCGGCACGGCAGGATAGGCGGCGAGGACACGCACCGGAGCCGATAGCCTGAAGATCGGCACCGATGTTCGGAATGCGGGATCCTTCAAGGTCGGGATCCTCCGGGGTGCGGGATACGAGGGGCGAGGTCATGGCGGGACTGGACCGTTTCCGGGTGGTCGTGGAATCCGGGCGCGGAGATCGGACGGGAGTGGTCGTCCGGCTGCCCGGCGCACTCATCGTCGCCTGTGCCGGCCCGGCGGAGACGGCCGAGACGACCACCAGGCTGCTGGCGCTGTGCGCCGAGGTCGCTGCCGAGGTGGGCGCCACCGCGTCGACCATGGGTCGCCGGCTGGTACGTCGGGTCGCGGGGCTGCTGGCCGATGCCGATCCGGATCGGGTGCCCGACTTCAGCCTGCTGACCACGGTCAATGACCGGGTCGCCGCGCTGGTCCACGGGGCGATGGACGTCGTCGCGACGGGCAGCTGCGGAGTGACGCTCTCCGGCGTCGACTCGGCCACGTGGGTCGACCGGCTACTGCCCACCGAGATCAGCCGGATCGACGTCGGCCCCACCGGCCTGGTCGGGCCGACGGGTTTCCCCGGCGGTCTCGGCGATCTCGGTTTCCCGCTTGACCTGCGCATCGGGGCCGTGCCCGGGATCGGGGTGAGTCTGCTGCTCAGCGACACGCCGTCGCTGCCCGCGCCGAAGGCCTCCGCCGAGCAGCTGCTCGCCGGATTCGATCCGGTCCGGGAGCCGATGACCGGCGCCGCGCCCATCCCCACGCCGGGAACCCGCGCCCCCGATCCGATGCCGACCACCCCGCCGGCGCTCGCCCCCCTGCTCAGCAAGGAGGAGGAGGCCCATCGGCGCCGCGCCGCCGCCGAACCGACGCAGGCGGCCGACCTCGACGAGCTCGACGAAGATCCGCCCACCGAGCTGGCCCAGCGTGACTCGGTCCCGCGTGCCGGGAGCGATCTGGGTGGCAGGCACGGCCACGCCGGGCCCGTCGGCCACCGCGAGGGCCTCTCCGACGGTCTGGGCGACGACCTCACCGACGACGAGCACGACGCCCTGACCCAGCTCCCGGGCCAGAGCTTCACCGTCTCCGACCTCATCGAGGACGACGAGGCACCGACGATGCTGCCGAGCAGCGGCGAGCCTCAGGTCGAGGGTGTGCTGTGCGCCAACGGCCACTTCAACCACCCGCAGGCGCCGTACTGCTCCGAGTGCGGCCTGTCGCTCGCCCAGCAGAACACCCGCACGGTCTGGGGTCCCCGGCCGCCCGTCGGCGTCCTCGTCTTCGACGACGGCCAGACCATGAACGTCGACATGGACCTGGTGATCGGCCGCCAGCCGGACCGCGACGATGCGGTCCGGGCCGGGAAGGCACGGGCGCTGCCGGTCGAGGACGGTGAGAGCGCCGTCTCCCGGGTGCATGCCGTCATCACCCTCAACGGTTGGGACGCGGTCATCACCGACCAGGGTTCGGCGAACGGCACCTACATCGCCCCGCCGGAGGCGACCGTGTGGACGCCGCTGAGCCCGCACCAGCCGGCTCCCCTGATCCCCGGCACCCGCGTGCAGGTGGGCAAGCGGACGTTCGTCTTCAACTCCCACCTGCACGTTTGACCACCTGCCCGGGCAACCCACCCGTCCAGCCGAGGGGTTCATGACGACGACGGACGACAACCGGCCAGCCGGCAACGACCCGCCAGCCAGCGATGGCGATGCGGCGCGCGGGAGTGACGCGCGGCCGCGACGCCGCTGGGCCCGAAGCCGGCTGTGGTGGACGCCGATGGTGCTCGCCGTGGTAGCCGGCCTGCTGGCGGCCGGCGCGGCGCTGGGCAACCTCGCCAGCCGGTCACCGGACGAGGGGTCGGTCGATGTCGGCTTCGCCCGGGACATGTCCGAGCATCACGCCCAGGCCGTGCAGATGGCCATGATCGAGTTCAGTCACGGCGGTGACCAGGACACCCGCAGCGTGGCCCAGGACATCGCGCTGACCCAGCAACGCGAGATCGGCATCATGTCCTCATGGCTGTCCGGATGGGGGCGGCCCCAGTCCACCTCCGGGACACCGATGCGGTGGATGCGGGACTCCCGCACCGTCAACGGCGCCTCGGGCGGTCATGACGGTCACGGCGCCGCCAGGCCCGGCATGGACCTGCCGGGCCTGGCCGGGGGTGCGGCGCAGGACGCGTCCAGCGACCCGCGGAACACCGCGCGCATGCCGGGTATGGCGACCCCCGCCGAACTGCAACGGCTGGCCTCGATCCGGGGCCATGACCTCGACGTCCTCTTCCTCACCCTGATGGTGCACCACCATCGTGGGGGGCTGGCCATGGCCCAGTACGCGGCGATGCACGCCGGTGAGGACCGGGTACGGGCGATGGCCAGGGCAATGGTGCTCGCCCAGTCGATGGAGATCGACCAGATGCAGCGCGATCTGGTACGCCTCGGCGCGCCTCGGGCCTGACCGGCGAACCCGCCTACTGTCACGACGAAACCGGCTTTGTATAGTCGAGTGGGACTAACCGGACTCGGGGAAGGCAGCCCCCTCGTCGCAGGGCAGGGGAGGCCGCCGTCATGCCTGATGTAACCGCCCGAGAGGCCGCCGACGCCGGGGGCTCCGTTCGCCGGACGGCCCCCAGCGGCCCCTGGTACTCCCGCCGCCGCACCGGCCGCTGGCCGGGAGTTCGTCACATCCGGGTGGAACTGCTCGCCGGCCTGGTGACCGCGCTCGCGCTGATCCCGGAGACGATCTCCTTCTCCGTGGTGGCGGGGGTCGATCCGAAGGTCGGTCTGTTCGCGTCGTTCACCATCTCGGTGGTCATCGCGTTCACCGGCGGACGCCCGGCGATGATCTCGGCGGCGGCAGGCTCCATGGCCCTCGTCGCAGCCCCCCTGGTCCGCGACCACGGCCTGAACTACCTGCTGGCGACGACCATCGGGGTGGGCCTGCTGATGTTTGTGCTCGGCCGGCTCCGGGTGGCACGGTTGATGCGGTTCGTCCCGCGGAGCGCGATGATCGGCTTCGTCAACGCGCTGGCCATCCTCATCTTCACCGCGCAGATGCCGCACGTGATCGGCAAGTCGTGGCAGGTCTACGCCCTCGTCGCCGCGGGCCTCGCCATCCTGCTGGCTCTCCCCCGCCTGACCAGAGCGGTCCCGCCGCCGCTCGTGGCGGTGGCGGTCCTCACCCTCGTCACCGCCGGTTTCAACATCTCCGTCCCTACCGTCGGCAACGAGGGCCGGCTGCCGAGCTCACTGCCCGTCCCCGGTGTGCCTGACGTGCCGCTGACCTGGGAGACACTGCGGATCATCGCCCCGTACGTGGTGGCGCTCACCGCCGTCGGCTTGGTGGAGACGCTGCTGACCGCGCAGATCGTGGACCGGTTGACCGACACCACGCATGACCCGAACCGCGAATCCTGGGGCCTGGGTGTCGCCAACATCGTCAACGGGTTCTTCGGCGGGATGGGCGGCTGCGCCATGATCGGCCAGACGATGGTGAACGTCAACTCGGGCGGGCGGGGCCGGCTGTCGACCTTCGCCGCCGGCGCTTTCCTGCTCATGCTGGTCGTCCCGCTGCGCGACCTCGTACGGGTCATCCCGATGTCGGCGCTGGTCGCGGTGATGATCCTGGTGTCGGTCATGACCTTCGAGTGGCGCAGCATCCAGCCCTCGACGCTGCGCCGGATGCCCCGCGGCGAGACCGCGGTCATGGTGGCGACCGTCGCCGTCGTGGTGCCCACCCACAACCTCGCCTACGGCGTCGGGGTGGGCGTCATGCTGGCCGCGTTGCTGTTCACCCGCCGGGCCGCAAACCTGGCGCTGGTGACCAGCGTGCTCGACCCGGAGGGCCGGGAGAGGATCTACGTCGTCCAGGGCACGCTGTTCTTCGCATCGACCAGTGATCTGGTGAACGCCTTCGACTACGCGTGCGACCCCGAACGGGTGGTCATCGACCTCTCGGAGGCCCACCTTCTCGATTCGGCGGCGGTCACCGCCCTCGACGACGTGCGCGCGAAGTACCGCGAACGCGGCACGCAGGTGAACCTGGTCGGGGTGAACGCCCGCAGTGCCACTCTGCTGCACAAGCTGTCCGCCGAGCCGGCGCAGGTGGAACCGGCACCGACCGAACCGGCGCCCACCCGCGTCCGGTGAGGTCGAGCTGACCGCGAATACACTCTGCCATTAGATGCTTACTCAGATAATTGCCTTGAGGATGGTGGCGGGATGGCCGGAGAGAAGGGCGCCGGGCTCACTCAGGGTCTGATCGACTTCGCCCGGCGCCAGCCCGCCGTGGTCGTCGTCATCATCGTCCTAGGCGGGTTGTACCTTGCCAGGTCCGGCCCGAGCCCGGGTTCCCGGGCCGTCCTCGTCCCCGGGATCGAGTTCTCAGCCCCGTCCCTGATCACCCGCAACCGGACAACCTATGCCTTCGGTGTGGACCCGGACTCCCCCGGCACCGTTGACGTGCTCTCCAGCCGGGACCGCCGGAGCTGGACGATCGAGCCGGCCGCGCTGCGCGCCCTGCCGCCCTGGGCCGATCCCGCGGGCGGCCTCGGCCCGGCTGCCGTCGGCGCCTTCGGCCACGGGTTCGTCATGTACTACGCGACGGCCGTGCGTGGCCTCGGCGTCCGCTGTATCTCCGCGGCGACCGCCGACTCCGCCGACGGTCCGTTCGTCGACACCTCCCTCGCGCCCTTCATCTGCCAGACCGCGGACGGCGGCAGCTCGGATCCGAGTCCCTTCGTCGACGAAGCCGGACGCGCCTACCTGGCCTGGGCGAGCCCCGGGGCGGGCGGCGGCTCGGACCGGAACCACGGCGCGCCGCCCACCCTGTGGGCGGCGCGGCTGCGGTCCGACGGACTCGTGCTCACCGGCGAACCCGCCATCATGCTCCGCCCGAGCCTGTCCTGGCAGCAGGGGCGGATCTCGGCACCATCGATGATCTCAGCCCGCGGGCGTCACCATCTGCTCTATTCGGCCGCGTCGCCGCTCGGTGGACGGCAGGTGGTGGCGACCGCGTCGTGCAAAGGGCCGCTCGGGCCCTGCCTGCCGGCGGGCGAACCGATGCTGACCGGGGGAAAGGTCGGCTTCGGACCGAACGGGGCCCATGCCTTCACCGACGCGCGGGACCGCTGGTGGGTGGGGCTGCACAGCTGGGACTCCCGACCCGACGGCGCCTACCTGCCGATCGGTCGGTTCGTCGTCGCTCCGCTCGACGTCACCCGGGACGCGGTGACGCTGCACGTCGATTCCCTCGTCCGGGGACGGGTTCTTGATCCGGATGAGCGTGACCCGCCCCACGAGCGCCGCCGGCAGCACGAGGATCGGGTAGACGGCGAGGACCGGGTGGGATAACCAGGTGATGGGCCGGCTCCCCGTCGTCTTCGCGGACTACGACATTCCGGATCCGGGCATTCCCGGTATCTCCACCGAGGACCACGAGGCCATGGAGATGCCGACAGAGCGACTCACGAACAAAGTGCCTTACAGACCAAGCGACTTACGGAGAAGTTCCATATGCCAGTCGAACTGAATCATACTATTGTGCATGCCCGGAATAACCGGGAATCGGCCGAGTTTCTGGCGGATATCCTGGATCTCGAGGTCGGCGCCGCGTGGGGACCGTTCATCCCAGTCGTCACCGCAAACGGTGTCACCTTGGACTTCGCCACCGCCCCGGTTGGGTCGATCACTGTGCAGCACTACGCGTTCCTGATCTCCGAGGAGGAGTTCGACGCGGCGTTCGAGCGGATCCAACGGGCCGGGATCACCTACTATGCGGATCCGCACCGCAAGCACCCGGGCGAGATCAATCATAATGACGGCGGACGCGGGTTGTACTTCCTGGACCCGGCCGGTCACGGCATAGAGATCATCACCCGTCCCTACGGGGGATTCGAAGCAGATTCCAGAGCAGTCTGAGACTGTCTCTTATACACATCTGACGCTGCCGACGACTAGTCGAGTGTAGATCTCGGGGGGTGCCGTATCCTTCAAAAAAAAAA
>NZ_CDXDOS010000043.1:0-20494 GCF_978021245.1 Frankia sp. CoBUL1 | reverse complement strand
CCCGCCCGCTGCTTCGCCTATCGGCCGGATGCCCGGCGCGCACCGGGCACCAGCCGATAGGCGAAGCAGCGGGCGGGTGCGGCTCGCCGCGGCGGGAACCGTCTTGCTCGCCGGGCTGTCCGCGCTGGTCGCCGGCGTAGCCCTGGGCGGCGATCCGACGGGCGCCACGACCGGCCCGAACGCCGGCGAGGCGCCTCGGGTCCAGTACACGGGTGGGGCCGCCTTCGGTTCCTCCCAGACGCAGGCCTCCCGCGACCGTCCGCAGGCCGCCTTGCCCACTCCGTCCCAGGCGCTGCTGGCGCCGAGCACGAGCCAGGCCGGCCTGGGCGCCCACCCTGGTAGTCCGTCCGGGCGGTCAGGTTCCTCCCACGCCACCGGCGAGGCCTACCTGGGCCCCGGCACCTCGCCGATCCCAATCGTGCCACTGACGCCGCGGGACGAGCTCAGCTCACCCAGCACGAGCCCCACCGACCTGCGTACCATCGCGCCCAGCCCGACGGAGAGCGCCGGCACGGCCACGACATCGCCGTCGCCGATCGACTCGTGGCCGTGGGGCGACCCGACCCCCTCGACGAGCCCGACGCCGACTTCGGCCGGTGGCTCCCTGCCGTTCCATCCAACGCCGATCGACGTCACTCCGCTGCTCGGGACATTTTTCGATACGCAGACCGGTGCCACGAAGGGCCACGCCGACCCAGCCGGAACCACATACACCTGTACGCAGTCCGCAACCACCGCCACGGCGGCGGTCGCGGCGGGACACTGACCCAGGAGGACCTGGCGACCTGGCCAGATCTCACCAGATCCGGCCAGGTCGCCGGATTTCCGGGCGCTCCCCGCGCCACGCTCAGCCGGTGCGGTCAACCACGAAGTCCGCGAGGGACTCCAAGGCGGTCTTCGCCGGATTGTCCGGCAACGACGCGAGGCATTCCCGCGCCCGGCTCGACCAGGAGATAAGTTCCGCCCGGGCCCGGGCCATGCCCACGTGGCCGCGTAGCAGATCGAGAGCCTCGCCCACCCGGTCCTCCGTGTTCCCGTCGCCGGGGGCGAATCCGGTGGTGATGAGCTCCCGGAGCCGTCCCGCCGCCCGGTCGTCGGCCTGCAGCGCGTAGAGCACCGGCAGGGTCGGGATTCCCTCCCGCAGATCCGTGCCGGGCGTCTTGCCGGAGTCCACCGGGTCCGAGACAACGTCGATGATGTCGTCGGACAGCTGGAAAGCCACCCCGAAAAGCTCCCCGAAGGTCGCGAGGGTGTCGACGGTGATCGGGTCGGCGCCCGCCAGCATGGCACCGAGCCGACCCGAGGTCGCGATCAGCGAGGCGGTCTTGTCCGTGATGACCCGCAGATAGTGCTCGACCGGGTCCTGCCCGGGCGCCGGGCCCACGGTCTCCCGGATCTGCCCCTCGCACAGGGTCGCGATCGTCCGGGCGAGGATGCGGGTCGCCTCCGGGCCGAGGTCCGCCGTGATGTCGGAAGCGCGGGCGAACAGGTAGTCCCCGGTGAGGATGGCGACCGTGTTCGTCCACCGCGTGTTCGCGGAGGCCGCTCCCCGCCGCCGCGGCGCCTCGTCCATCACGTCGTCGTGGTACAGCGTCGACAGATGGGTGAGTTCGATCGCCACCGCCGCCGGCACCACGCCGACGGCCTCGGGATCGGCGAACTGCGCCGCCAGCAGCACGACGATCGGACGGAAACGTTTCCCCCCCGCGTCGACAAGATAGCGGGAGGTCTCGGTCACGAAGGCGGATTCGCTGCGCACCGACTCGCGCAGCAGATCCTCCACCCGGGCGAGACCCACCCGCACGGCCTTTTCCAGATCAGGATCGGTCCTGATCCCCACGACGTCCAGCCCGATAGCGCTCATACCACCGTCAGCGTACGAAGCCGGACGTCGCGGCGGTCGTCGCGAGGTCCAGGAGTGGCTGTGGCGCTACTCCCAGTACAAGAGTAGCCACGGTACCGATGGCGACCGCGACGAAGGTCAGCGTCGGGCGGGTCACCACCACCGGCCCCTCGGCAAGCGGCTCGGAGAAGAACATCAGCACGATGACCCGCACGTAGAAGAAGGCGGCGATGGCGCTGCACACCAGTGCAACGACTACCAGCGGGGTGGCGTCCCCGGCGATCGCGGCCTGGAACACCGCGAACTTCCCGGTGAACCCGCTCGTCAGCGGGATCCCCGCGAGCGCGAGCAGCAGGAACGAGAACGTCCCGGCCAGCAGGGGCGAGGTCCTGCCGAGCCCCCGCCACTGGGACAGGTCACCGGCCTCGCCGTCGCCGGTACGGACCAGGGAGACCACGGCGAAGGCGGCGATCGTCGTGAAACCGTAGGTCACCAGGTAGAACATCGAGCCGCGCAGGCCGTCGGTGTTGGTGCCGGCGAGGCCCACCAGCAGGAACCCGGCGTGCGCGATCGCCGAGTAGGCCAGCATACGCTTGATGTCGCGCTGGGTCAGGGCGAGCACCGCGCCGACCACCATGGTGAGGATGGCGATCGTCCACAGGATTGGTCGCCAGTCCCAGCGCAGCCCTCCGAAGGCTACGTAGAAGACCCGCAACAGGGCACCGAACGCGGCGACCTTCGTCCCCGCCGCCATGAACGCGGTAACCGGCGTCGGCGAGCCCTGGTAGACGTCCGGCGTCCAGGAGTGGAACGGCACGGCGCCGATCTTGAAGAACAGCCCCACCGCCAGCAGCGCGAGCGACAGATAGAGGTAGGTGTCGTTCGCACCGGCGTTGCTGACCGCGTCCGCGACCGCCCCGAGCTCCACGCTGCCGGCAAATCCGTAGGCGAACGCGACGCCGTAGAGGAAGAAGGCCGAGGAGAACGCCCCGAGCAGGAAGTACTTCATCGCCGCTTCCTGCGACAGCAGCCGGCGGCGCCGGGCGAGCCCGGCCAGCAGGTACAGCGGCAACGAGAGGATCTCCAGCGCCACGAACATCACCAGCAGATTGTTCGAGGCAACGAAGAGCATCATCCCGGTGACCGAGAAGACCATCAGCGGATACGCCTCGGTCTGCACGTCTGCCGAGGTCTGCTGCGCCGTCGATCCCTTCGAGCCCGGGGTGATCGCGGCCGAGGCCACGATCGCCCCGCCGGACGAGTCAAGCTGGCGTTCGGCCACCAGCAGCACCGACAGCAGGGCGAAGACCAGGATCGTGCCCTGCATGAACAGGGTCGGCGCGTCGATCGCCAGCGCACCGGAGGCGAGGATGGCCTGCCGGCCGTGCAGCACCGCCACGGCCACGAGCGCGGCGACGAAGCCCGCACCCGCCAGGATCGGTTGGAAGGTCCGCCGGGCCCGCTTCGTGGCGAAGGCGTCGACGAGCACCCCGACGAGCGCGACCCCGAACACGATCAGGATCGGGCTGAGCGAGGAGTACTCGATCGACGGCGGTGTGATCATCGGGTTCGATCCCTGCGCCAGGAGAAGGTCGGGTGTGGCGCTCACGAGTGGCCTCCGGACTCCGCGGCCACCGAGTGCGTCGGAGCCGGGTCAGACTTGCCGATATCGGCGTAGGTCGCCGTCACCGTCGGCGTGATGATGTCGAGCAGCGGCTTGGGGTAGACCCCGAGCGCGACGATGAGCGCGACCATCGGGGCGACGACGAGCTTCTCGCGCAGGCTGAGGTCGACCAGGACCTTGTTCTCCTCGTGCACCACCGGTCCGGTCATCGTCCGCTGGTAGAGGTACAGGATGTAGATCGCGGCCAGCACGATGCCGGTGGTCGCGACGATCGCCAGCGGCCTGTTCCGGGTGAACGTCCCCACCAGCACCAGGAACTCGCTGACGAAGCTGTTCGTTCCAGGCAACGCCAACGACGACAGTCCGGCGACGAGGAACACCCCGGCAAGCACCGGCGTCACCCTGGCCAGGCCGCCGTAAGCACCGACGTCACGAGTGCCGCGGCGCGCCACCAGGAAGCCCACGACCATGAAAAGCAGGCCGGTGGACAGGCCGTGGTTGACCATGTAAAGCACCGCGCCGCTGCCCGCCTGGGAGGTGAAGGCGAAGGTGCCCAGCGCGATGAAGCCGAAGTGGGCCAGCGAGGTGTAGGCGACCAGCCGTTTCATGTCCCGCTGCCCGATGGCGAGCAGGGCGCCGTAGAAGATGCCGATCACCGCCAGACCAAGCACCAGCGGGGCGAAGTAGTCGGCCGCGTCGGGGAACAGCGGGATGCAGTACCGGATCAGTCCGAACGTGCCCACCTTGTCCAGTACCCCGACCAGCAGCACCGCGCCGCCGGTGGGCGACTGCGCGCCGGCGTCGGGCAGCCAGGTGTGGAACGGGAACAGGGGGGCCTTGATGGCGAACGCCAGGAAGAAGCCGAGGAACAGCAGCTTCTGCACCCCGGGGGTGATGTCCATCTGCCGCAGGGTGGCGAAGTCGAAGGTTCCGCTGCCGAGGTTGTCGGCGGAGACGACGTACAGTCCGATCACGGCAGCGAGCATCAGCAGGCCGCCAAAGAGGCTGTAGAGCAGGAACTTGACCGCCGCGTAGGAGCGCTGGGCCTGCTCCCGGACCGGGCCGTAGCTCCCGATGAGAAAGTACATCGGGATGAGCATCGCCTCGAAGAAGACGTAGAACAGGAAGACGTCGGTGGCGGCGAACACGCCGATCATCCCGGCCTCCAGCGCCAGCAGCAGCGCGAAGAACGCCGGGACCGACCGCCTGCTCCGCATCCCGGCGCCGTCCGCCCCGACGGCGGCCGCGCCGACGCCGTCCGCCCCGACGCCGTCCGCGCCGGTCGGGTCCGCCGCGCCGGTCGTCCCCCCATCCGCGCCTGCCTCGTCCCAGGACGCCAGGACCACGACCGGCACCAGCAGCGCGGCAAGCAGGATCAGCACCAGCGAGATGCCGTCGGCCCCCACCGAGTAGGAGATGCCGAAGGTTTTGATCCAGTCGTAGGACTGGGCGAACTGGAAGCCGGCCTTGTCCGGGTTGTAGGCCGCGGTCGCAAGGACCGCGAGCACCAGGACCGCCAGCGAGAGCCCGAGGGTGAGCTGCTTGGCGAGGGTCGACAGCCGGCGGGGCAGAGCGGCGACAACCACCGCACCCGCGGCCGGGACGATCAGCATGATCGTCAACCAGGGGACTGTGTGCATGTCAGCCCGCCCTCACCAGCAGCAGCGCGCCGACCACGAGGACGGCACCTCCCAACATCGACAGAGCGTAGGACCGGACGAAGCCGGTCTGGAGGCGGCGCATCCGCCCCGACAGGCCGCCGATGGCGGCGGCGCTGCCCCGCACGAGCCCGTCGACGCCGACGAGGTCCAGCCAGACCAGGAAACGGGTCAGGTACTGGCCGGGCCGCATCGCGACGGTCTCGTTGAAGGTGTTCGCGAACAGGTCGTGACGGGCGGCGACGGTGGCCAGGGTGACCTCGGAGTCCGGCGGGGCCGTCGCCTCGACCGGGCGCAGCTGGTAGCGCACATAGGCCCCGGCAAAGCCGCCGGCGGTGACCACCAGCGTGAGCAGGGTGAGGACGAGCGGCGAGAAGGTGTGGACACCCTCGACCCCCGCCCCGGCGACCGGTTCGAGCCAGTCCTGCAGCGAATGGCCGAGGACGAACAGGCCACCGGCGAGGAGCGAGCCGACGGCCAGCAGGATCATCGGACCGGTCATCGACCCCGGGGACTCGTGCGGATGCCGAGCGTGCTCGCCCTCCGTCGTCCAGCGCGGCCTGCCGTGGAAGGTCATCAGAAACAGGCGGGACATGTAGAAGGCGGTGATGCCCGCGCCCAGCAGCGCGATCGAGCCGAGCAGGTATCCCGACGTCCCGCCCTTGTCGAAGGCGGTCTCGATGATCCGGTCCTTGGTGAAGAAGCCGGAGAACCCGGGGAACCCGATGATCGCCAGGTAGCCGACACCAAAGGTCACCCAGGTGATCTTCATATGCCGCCAGAGCCCGCCGTAGTGACGCAGGTCCTGGTCGTCATTCATCGCGTGGATCACCGAGCCGGATCCGAGGAACAGACCGGCCTTGAAGAAGCCGTGGGCGAGCAGGTGCATGATGCCGATCGCGTAGCCGGCCGGTCCCAGCCCCACCGCGAGGAACATGTACCCGATCTGGCTGACTGTCGAGTAGGCCAGCACCTTCTTGATGTCATCGTAGGCACAACCGATGACGCAGCCGATCAGGATCGTGACCGCCCCGACGATCACCACGACGGTACGGGCGGCCTGCGTCTCGTTGAAGATCGGCCCGGCCCGCACGATGAGATAGACCCCGGCGGTGACCATGGTCGCCGCGTGGATGAGCGCGGAGATCGGGGTCGGGCCCTCCATGGCGTCCGGCAGCCAGGCCTGCAACGGGAACTGGCCGGACTTGCCGCACGCAGCGAGCAGGAGCAGCAGCGCGATCGCGGTGATCGTGCCGTAACCGATGACGCCCGCGGCGGCCGAGCCGAACACGTCGGCGTAGCTCGTCGACCCGACGGTGGCGAACATGAACATGATCGCGAGCGCCAGCCCGACGTCCCCGACCCGGTTCATGTAGAAGGCCTTGTTCGCCGCGGTGGCGGCGGCCGGCTTGTACTCCCAGAACTTGATGAGCAGGAAGGACGACAGCCCGACCAGCTCCCAGCCGGCGTAGAGCGACAGGAAGTTGTCGCCCAGAACGAGCAGCAGCATCGACGCCAGGAAGAGATTCATGTAGGCGAAGAACTTCCGCCGGGCCGGGTCATGCGCCATGTAGCCGATCGAGTAGATATGGATCAGCGTCCCGACCCCGGTGATCAGCAGCACGAAGACGACCGAGAGCTGGTCGACCAGCAGACCGACGTCCACCCGGAAACCGTTGACCGGAATCCAGGAGTACAGCTGCTGGGACAGCGCCCGATCGTCACCGGGGCGGTCGAGCAGGCCGGCGAACAGCACCAGACCGATCACGAAGCTGGCGGCGGAGGTCAGTGTGCCGAGCAGATGCCCGAACCCGTCGGTCCGCCGGCCGCCGAGCAACAGCACCGCGGCTCCGGCCAACGGAAGCGCGATGAGCAGCCAGGTCAGCGAGAAGACCCCCGACGCGGCCGCATAATGGATCTTGCTGCCGCCATGTTCGGCGGCAGCGAGCAGAAGCGGGTCAGCGTTCATCGCGACTCCGCCGCGGATGCCATTGGCGATAATGCGTCACTGCAGTGTCGTCCGTTCTTCCGTGGCCGACGGCCGGTCGCAGCCGCGTTCCGGCGGCGGGGGCGGACCGGGGAGTCCACCCGACCCGGTCCGCGGTGGGAGTGCTGGTCAAGATCTGGTGCTCGCGCTCGTACTCGTGCTTGGCTGGGATCTAGTACTTCAGCAGGTTCACGTCATCCACCGACGCCGAGCGACGGGTTCGGAAGATGCTGAGGATGATGGCCAGGCCGATGACGACCTCGGCCGCGGCGACGACCATGACGAAGAAGGCCATGATCTGCCCGTCGAGGGTCCCGTGAATGCGGGAGAACGTGACCAAGGTCAGGTTCACGGCGTTGAGCATGAGCTCCACCGACATGAACACGACGATCGCGTTGCGCCGGACGAGGACCCCGACCGTGCCGATGGTGAACAGTAGCGCGGAGAGGATCAGATAGTTCGCGGGGTTCATCGACCGTCCCCCTTACCGGCGCCGACGGGCGCCGAGCCGTCCGCGTCCCGGGAGATGCCGCCGCCCGGCTCGTCGGGCGTCCCGGGGACGCCCCCGATGCCCGAGGCGCGCCCGCCGCCCGGCAACAGCCCTGGCGTGTCGGCGGAGTCATGCCGGGCGAAGACGCCCGGCCCGGGCAACGGGGTGACCTGACGGCCCTCGGTGAAGCGCCGCCGCATCCACTCCCGCTGGCTGATCCGGCCGCCTTCACGTTCCCGGTGGCCGAGGACCATCGTGCCGATCGCGGCGACGACGAGCAGCGCCGAGATCGCCTCGAAGACGAAGACGTAGTCGGTGAACAGCAGACGACCGATCGCCTGGACGTTGCCGCCGGTGTTCGCCTCGGACAGGCCCTTGGCGCTCCCGCCGTCGATCGCCGAACCGATCGGGAAGGCCAGCAGGCCCGCGAAGCCGAGGCCGAAGACGATCGCGCCGAGGCGCTGACCACGGATGGTCTCCACCAGCGAGTCGGACGAGTCGACCCCGACGAGCATCAGCACGAACAGGAACAACACCATGATCGCGCCCGCGTAGACGATGATCTGCACAAACCCGAGGAACGGTGCCTCCTGGATCAGGTAGAACACCGCGACGCAGAACAGGTTGGCCACCAGCAGCAACGCCGAGTGCACGGCGCTGCGGACCATCACCATGCCGAGTGCGGCCAGCACCGCGACCGGGGAGAGAATCCAGAAGGTCGCGGCCTCACCGGTGGAGGTGCTGGTGATGTCCCCCGCCGCGGCGAGGATCTCGTGGTTCATCGTGGTCGCTCCGAACCGGCGCCGTGGGCGGGAACCTCATCCGCCCGGGAGTGCTCGCCCGCCGTCCGCCGGGCGATGACGTCAGCTGCCTCCAGCTCCCCGGCCTGCCCCGAGGCCTGCTCTTGCCCCGAGACCTGCCAGGGCAGCGGGGCTTCGGGGTGGCGAGTGTAGTAGTCGGTCTCGCTGGAGCCGAGCCGCATCGGATGCGGCGGCGCCTCCATACCCTCGCGCAGCGGAGCGAGCAGCTGTTCCTTGGTGAAGATCAGATCCTGTCGGCTGTCGTCGGCGAGCTCGTAGTCGTTGGACATCGTCAGCGCCCGGGTGGGGCAGGCCTCGATGCACAGCCCGCACAGGATGCACCGCAAGTAGTTGATCTGGTAGACGCGGCCGTACCGCTCGCCCGGGGAGTACCGCTCGGCCTCGGTGTTGTCCGCGCCCTCGACATAGATCGCATCGGCCGGGCACGCCCAGGCGCACAGCTCGCACCCGACACACTTCTCCAGGCCGTCGGGATGCCGGTTGAGCTGGTGACGGCCGTGGAAACGCGGAGCGGTCTCCTTTTTCTCCTCCGGGTACTGCTCGGTCGTCGGCTTCTTGAACATCGTCCCGAAGGTGACGCCGAACCCCTTGTACGGGTCGAGGATCCCCATGACTCAACGCTCCTGACGCGGACCGGGGTCCGCGGGGATGACAGTGGACGACCCGTTGGCCGAGGCACCGGCGGACACCGCCGGACGACCCCGTCCGGCGGCCTGCGGTGGGGGGGGCCACGGGATGCGGTCGAGGCTCGGCGCCTCGGCCAGCTTGCGCTGCTCGGCCTCCTCCAGCTCCCGTCGGTGCCTCGCGCCGCCGGGATCGATGAGCGCGACGATCAGCAGGATGCCGACGACCACGCCGAACCCGACGAGCCAGGGCGTGCGGTCGTCCACGTGCTTCTGGTAGACGCGGAAGGTCGCGACGGCCAGCACCCAGACCAGACCGACCGGGATGAGCACCTTCCAGCCGAAGCTCATGAACTGGTCGTACCGCAGCCGCGGCAGCGTCCCGCGCAGCCAGATGAAGAAGAACAGGAACGCCAGCAGCTTGAGGACGAACCAGATCAGCGGAACCCAGCCGGAGTTCAGACCGGACAGGCCGGGGATGGGCGGAGGCTGCCAGCCCCCGAGGAACAAGGTCGTCGCGATCGCCGAGACGGTGACCATGTTGATGTACTCGGCCAGGAAGAAGAACGCGAACTTGATGGAGCTGTACTCGGTGTGGAACCCGCCGACCAGTTCGCCCTCGGCCTCGGGAAGGTCGAAGGGGGTCCGGTTCGTCTCGCCGACCATCGAGATGCAGTACAGGACGAACGACGGCACCAGCACGATGTACCAGCGACCCGACTGGCCCGCCACGATGCCGGAGGTCGACAGCGTGCCGGCGTAGATGAACACCGCGACGAACGCGAGCCCCATCGCGACCTCGTAGGAGATGATCTGCGCGGCCGAACGCAGCGAGCCGAGCAGCGGGTAGGTGGACCCGCTCGACCAGCCCGACAGGATGAGCCCGTAGACGCCGAGGGAGGCGGCCGCCAGCAGATAGAGCACGCTCACCGGCAGGTCCGCCAGTTGCAGCGTGGTCCGCTCCCCGAAGATCGAGACCTCCGGGCCGAAGGGGATCACCGCGAAGGCGAGGAACGCCGGCACCGCGGAGACGATCGGCGCCAGGATGAAGATCGGCTTGTCGGCGAGTACCGGGATGAGGTCTTCCTTGAGCATCAGCTTGGCGCCGTCGGCGAGGCTCTGCAGCCAGCCCCTCGGGCCGTGGCGGTTCGGGCCGACCCGCTGCTGCATCTTCGCGACGACCTTGCGCTCGAACACGATCGCGAACAGCGTCATCAGCAGCAGGAAGGCGAACACCGCCACGGCCTTGAGCAGGATCAGCCAGAACGGGTCGTCGGCGAACGCGTGCAGGTCCGGATCCGCGGCCGCGGCCCAGACGAGCGTGGACGGGGTGGCGCTCATGCGCGGCCTCCGGGAGTGTCGTCCCCGGCGGGGGTACCGTCCTCGGCAGGGGGATCGTCCTCGGCGGGGCCCACCCGGACGAGGACCCCGGCGTCCCCGGCGAGCGCCCGGCGCACGTGTGAGCCCGGCGAGTGGGTCGGCACCCAGACCACCCGGTCGGGCATCGCCGTGACCTCGACGGGCAGGGTGATCGAGCCGCGGGAGGCCGTGATGGTCACCCGCCCCCCGGCCACGGCGCCGATCTCGGCGGCGGTCGCGGCGGACAGGCGGGCCACCGCCGGGCGCGCGGTGCCCGCCAGGTAGGGCTCGTCGGCCTGCAGAGCGCCGTCGTCGACGAGCTGGTGCCAGGTCGCGAGCACCGCCTCACCCACCCCCGCGACGGGCGGCTCGGCGATCGGCTCCGACGGGGCGGGCACCCGGCTCACGCCGTCGCCGGCCCGACCCAGGGCGCGCAGCTCGCGGGCGGCCGCGCCGGCGTCGGGCAGGCCGAGGTCGAGGCCCATCTCGGCGGCAAGCAGGTGCAACACCCGGACGTCTGGCAGGGCCGGGGTGTCCAGGGCCCGCTGGAACGGTCGCAGCCGGCCCTCCCAGTCGACGAACGAGCCAGCCTTCTCCGCCACCGGGGCGATGGGCAGCACCACGTCCGCGACCTCGGCGATCGACGACCGGCGCAGCTCGATCGAGACGCAGAACGGCATCCGGGCGAGCGTCGCGAGCGCACTCGCCGGATTCGGCAGGTCCTCCGCGTCGACGCCGGCGACGATCATCCCGTCGAGCCGCCCGGCCGCGGCGGCAGCCAGCATGCCGTCGGTGTCGCGGCCGGGCGCGCCGGGCAGCGGACCCCCCCAGACCTCCTCGACCTCGGCGCGCCCGGCGGCATCCGTGACCGGGCGACCGCCGGGCAGCAGCGAGGGAAGCAGCCCGGCCGAGACCGCGCCGCGGTCACCGGCCCGCCGCGGAACCCAGGCGAGCGAGGCACCGGTCGCCTCGGCCCGCCGGACGGCCGCGGACAGGGCCCCGGGGAACTCCGCGGCCCGCTCGCCCACCAGGATCACCGCCCCCGGCGCCCGCAGGGCCTGCGTGGTCGGTGCTTCCGGCCCGCCCCGGTCGGGGGCGGCGAGCGCGTCGAGGACGGCCGCCTCCCCGCCCGGCCGCGTCGGCACGAGGGTGCCGGCGAGCTTGGTCAGCCCCCGGCTCGCCAGGGGGGCGAGCGCGTGCACGGCCGCGCCGTGCTTGTCCACGGCCTTACGCAGCCGCAGGAAGACGATGGGCGACTCCTCCTCCGGTTCGAAGGCCACCAGGAGCACGGCCGGGGCCGCCTCGAGATCGGCGTAGGTGACGCCGATGCCGGTACCGGCGACGGCATACCCAAGGAACTGCTCCTCCTCGGCGGAGTGCGGCCGAGCCCGGAAGTCCACGTCGTTGCTGGCCAGCGCCACCCGGGTGAACTTCGCGTAGGCGTAGGCGTCCTCGCGGGTCAGCCGCCCGCCGGTGAGCACCCCGACCCCGCGCCGGTCCCGGCACTCGGCCAGCCCCCGCGCGGCGTACTTGAGCGCCTCGCTCCAGGAGGCCGGGACGAGCTGCCCGGTGTCGTCGTCGCGGATCAGCGGGGTGGTGAGCCGATCGGCCACGCGCGCGTAGGTGAAGGCGAACCGGCCCTTGTCGCAGTTCCACTCCTCGTTCACCGCCGGGTCGTAGCCGGCGAGGCGACGGGTCACCCTGCCCCGGCGGTGGTCGGTGCGCAGGGAGCAGCCCGACGCGCAGTGCTCGCACGCCGTGGGCGTGGAGACCAGGTCGAAGGGCCGGGCCCGGAAGCGGTAGGCGGCGCTGGTCAACGCCCCCACCGGGCAGATCTGCACGGTATTGCCGGAGAAGTAGGAGGAGAACGGCTGCCCGTCGCTCACCGCGACCTGCTCGGCGGCGCCCCGCTCGAACAGCTCGATGAACGGGTCCCCGGCGATCTGGGCGGAGAACCGGGTGCAGCGGGCACACAGCACGCAGCGCTCCCGGTCCAGCAGGATCTCGGTGGAGATCGCCAGCGGCTTCGGGTACACCCGCTTGGTCTCCTTGAACCGGGAGACCGCGCCGCCGTTCGCCATCGACTGGTTCTGCAGCGGGCACTCGCCGCCCTTGTCGCAGATCGGACAGTCGAGCGGATGGTTGAGGAGCAGGAACTCAAGCGTGCCGGCCTGGGCCTTGCGGGCGACCGGCGAGGTCAGCTGGGTCTTCACGACCATGTCGGCGGCCACCGTCGTGGTGCAGGAGGCGACCGGCTTGCGCTGGCCCTCCACCTCGACGATGCACTGCCGGCAGGCTCCGACTGGGTCGAGGAGCGGATGGTCGCAGAACCGCGGGATCTCGATGCCGAGCAGCTCGGCCGCGCGGATGATGAGGGTGCCCTTGGGCACGCTCACCGACAGCCCGTCGATGGTGAGGGTGATGAGGTCGGGTGCGGCCGGCTGGGCCGGCTCGGAGGCGCGAGGCCTGGATGGGGCGACGGTCATGATGGTCAGTGCGCTCCCGCGTAGGCACCCGGGGCGGACGCGGGCGAGCCGTCGCCGGCCGTGGCGTCTCCCGGGGTGGGGTTCGGCTTCGTGGTCACCGCACTCACCGGGATGAACTCGTCCCGGAAGTACTTGATCCCCGAGACGATCGGGGAGGTGGCCCCGTCGGCCAGCGCGCAGAATGCCCGGCCGAAGATGTTGTCGCAGGCGTCGACGAGGGTGTCCACGTCCTCGGCGTCGCCTTGGCCCCGTTCCATCCGGGACAGGATCTGCACCATCCAGCTGGTGCCCTCGCGGCACGGAGTGCACTTGCCGCACGACTCGTGCGCGTAGAACTGGGTGAGCCGGCGGACGACCTTGAGCATGTCGACCGTGTCATCCATGATCATGAGTGCGGCCGTGCCAAGCAGCGACCCGGCCTCCTGCATGCCCTCGAAGTCGAGCGGCGCGTCGAGGTGCTCGGCGGTCAGCATCGGGGTGGACGACCCGCCCGGGGTCCACGCCTTGAGCCCGCGACCGCCCCGCACGCCGCCGGCCAGGTCGAGCAGCTCCCGCAGCGTGGTGCCCATCGGGGCCTCGTACTGGCCAGGCCGGGTCACGTGCCCGGACAGGCTGTAGATCTTCGGCCCGGGCGAGCGCTCCCGGCCCATTGACCGGAACCAGTCCACGCCGTAGTTCACGATGTACGGCACCGACGCGATCGTCTCGACGTTGTTGACCACCGTCGGGGAGGCGTACAGGCCGTGCGTCGCGGGGAACGGCGGGCGCAGCCGCGGCTGGCCGCGACGGCCCTCCAGGGAGTCGAGCAGGGCTGTCTCCTCGCCGCAGATGTAGGCGCCCGCGCCGGAGTGCACGACGAGGTCGAGGTCGAAGCCGCTGCCGAGGATGTCCCGGCCGAGGTAGCCGGCCCGATAAGCCTCGGCCACGGCGGCCTGCAGCCGACGGGCCGCGTGGATCAGTTCGCCGCGCAGATAGACGAACGCCCGGCTGGCCCGCACCGCGTAGGCCGCGATGATGATCCCCTCGATGAGCGAGTGCGGGTCCGCCATCATCAGCGGCGCGTCCTTGCAGGTGCCCGGCTCCCCCTCGTCGGCGTTGATGACGAGGTAGTGCGGCCTGCCGTCGCCCTGCGGGATGAAGCCCCACTTCATCCCGGTGGGGAAGCCGGCGCCGCCGCGCCCCCGCAGCCCGGAGTCCTTTACCAGCTTGATGAGGTCGTCCGGGGCCATCGCGAAGGCGGTGCGCAGCGCGGTGTAGCCGTCGAGGCGGGCGTAGGTCTCGATCGTCCACGACTCCGGCGTGTTCCAGCGCCGGGTGAGGACCGGGGTGACGGGCATTGTCAGCTCCCCTTCCGTTCCGAGGAGGCCGGGGTCGTCGGCGCTGGAACCACCGCGGGCGGCGGCCCGGCGGGCGGTGGGGCAGCAGGCGGTGGGGCAGCAGGCGGTGGGGCGGGCCGCGGCGGCGCCGCGGCGGCCACCACGCCGTGGGTGACCAGCGGCGCGGGCGCCTGCTCGGCGCTCCAGCCGGCAGCCTCGGCCACGAGGAGACCCACGACCGACGGCTCGCCGATCCCCGGGCCCGCGACGCCCTCCGGTCTCGGATCGCCGAACCCGGCGAGCTGGCGGGAGACCTCGGCGAACGAGCACAGCGGACCGCCGCGGGTCGGCGCCGGCCGCCGCCCCGCTCGCAGGTCCTCGACGATCGCCTGGGCGGAGTCGGGGTCGACCTGGTCGTAGAACTCGTAGTTCACCGTCATGACCGGTGCGTAGTCGCAGGCCGCGAGGCACTCGGCGTGCTCGAGGGTGATCGACCCGTCCGGCGTCGTCTCGTCATGGCCGACCCCGAGGAGCTTCGAGACCCGCTCGTAGACGTCCTCGCCACCGAGCAGCGCGCACGACAGGTTCGTGCAGACCGAGACGAGGTAGTCCCCGACCGGATGCCGCTTGTACATCGTGTAGAAGGTCGCCACCGCGCCGACCTCGGCCCGGGTGATGCCCAGCACGTCCGCGCAGAACGCGACGCCCTGCGCGGTCACGCACCCCTGCTCGGCCTGTACCAGGTGCAGCAGCGGGAGCAGGGCCGAACGGGATCGGCCGGCTGGGTACCTGGCGATGATCTCCTGCGCGGCCGCATGGGTCTCCGGCGAGAACGCCATCAACGATCAACTCCCCCGAGTACCGGGTCGACTGAGGCGACCCCGACGATCACGTCCGCCACCTGGCCGCCCTCGGTCAGCGCCGGGACGGCCTGCAGGTTGACGAAGCTTGGATCCCGCACGTGGACGCGGAAGGGTCTCGTGCCGCCGTCGCTGACCACGTGGTAGCCGAGCTCGCCGCGCGGCGACTCGATCTGGGTGTAGACCTGACCGGCCGGGACGCGGAATCCCTCGGTCACCAGCTTGAAGTGATGGATCAGGGCCTCCATCGAGGTCCCCATGATCTTCCGGATGTACGCGAGTGAGTTGCCCGTCCCGTCGGACCCGACAGAAAGCTGGGACGGCCAGGCGATCTTCTTGTCGGCGACCATGACCGGGCCGGGACGCAGCCGGTCCAGGCACTGCTCAACGATCTTGAGTGACTCGCCCATCTCCTCCAGCCGCACCAGGTAGCGGGCGAAGGAGTCGCCCTCCAGCGCGGTCGGCACGTCGAACTCGTAGGTTTCGTAGCCGCAGTAGGGCATGGTCTTGCGCAGGTCCCACGGCAGGCCCGCGGCGCGCAGCACCGGGCCCGTGGTCCCCAGCGCGATGCAGCCGGCCGCGTCGAGAACGTTGACGTCGACCATCCGGGCCTTCCAGACCGGCTGGCCGGTGAGCAGCGCGTGATACTCCCTGATCCGCTTCGGCATGTCGGCGAGGAACGCCCGGATGGCCCGCTCGGCGCCGTCGGGGAGATCCTGGGCGAGGCCCCCGGGCCGGATGTAGGCGTGGTTCATCCGCAGCCCGGTGATGAGCTCGAGCAGGTCGAGGACCTTCTCCCGCTCCCGGAAACCGAAGATCATGGCGGTGGTGGCGCCGAGCTCCATGCCGCCGGTCGCGAGCCACACCAGGTGCGAGGCGATCCGCTGGAGCTCCATCACCATCACCCGGATCACCGTGGCCCGCTCGGGTACCTGCTCGGTGATGCCCAGCAGCCTCTCCACCGACAGGCAGTAGGCCGCCTCGTTGAACAGCGGCGAGAGGTAGTCCGCCCGGGTGAGGAAGGTGACCGCCTGAGTCCAGGTGCGGTACTCACAGCTCTTCTCGATGCCGGTGTGCAGGTAGCCGATGACGAGGCGGGTCTCGGTGACCGTCTCGCCCTCGATCTCCAGGACCAGGCGGAGCACCCCGTGGGTCGACGGGTGCTGCGGCCCCATGTTGACGACGATCCGCTCGTTCTCCTCCTCGCCGACGCCGAGGATCTGCTCCCAGTCGCTGCCGGTGACGGTGTAGAGCCGCCCGTTCGCCGACTCAGTGAAGCCGGCCTCGTAGGCCGGATGCTCCCCGGGTCCGCCGACAGTCCCGGTCGGGCCCCCGACGCCGTTCGCGCCGTCGGGGGCCCCGGTGCCGTCGGGAGCCCCGGTGGTCAGATCGTCCGTGGTGGAGGAAGTCGACGTGTTGGTCGTCATAGCGAACCTCGGATGTCGCCTCGTGGGATGTCGCCTCGTGGGATATCGCCTTGGCGGTGCCGCCGGCCGGCCGGGGCCGGACGCGGGATCACGAGTAGCTCCGGCGCTCGTCCGGCGGCGGGATCGTGGCACCCTTGTAGTCGACGGGGATGCCCCCCAGCGGGTAGTCCTTGCGCTGCGGGTGCCCGATCCAGTCGTCCGGCATCATGATCCGGGTCAGGCCCGGATGACCCGTGTAGACGATGCCGAACATGTCGTAGGTCTCGCGCTCGTGCCAGTCCGCGGTGGGCCACACCGAGGTCAGGCTCGGCACGGTGGGATCGGCATCGGTGACGGACACCTCGACCCGGACCCGGCGACGGTGCGTCATCGAGGTCAGGTGGGCCACCGAGTGCAGGCGACGGCCGGTGACGTCGTCCGGGTAGTCCACGCCGGACAGCGAGGACAGCAGCTCGAACCGCAGGTCGGGGTCGTCGCACAGGGTCTGCCCGACGGCGACGAGGCTCTCCCGGCGCACGTGGACGGTCAGCTCCCCGCGGTCCACCACCACCCGTTCGACGGCGTCGCCGAGCTGGGGGAAGGCACGTTCGAGCGCGTCGTAGACGGCGTCGGCGTCGGCGTCACCGAACGGGCGGGCGGTGGAGCTCAGGACCGGAACGGGCGTCACGAGCCCGCCGAACCCGGAGGTGTCACCGCTGTCACCGGCGCCGAACGCGTCACGGCGCTGCCCACCCGGGCCGCCGGGCACGCCGGCGGCGCCCGGTACCAGGTCGGCGGAGGCTGTGCTCTCGTCGCTCACTGCCTAGCTCCCCCGATCCGGACCGTCGACATCGCCGATGCTCTCGGTGGTCGGACCGGGCCCATGCGCCCGGGCCTCGTCACTCGGCTTGGGGTCGACCGGTATCCGCTTGGCGCGCCCGAACACCGACGGCGGCGCGAGGGCCGCGGGGCGGCGAGTGTCCAGGGCGGGTTCGACCGCCCCGCTACCCGTCGGCGCCGGCGCCCCGGCCGGGATCGAGAAGCGCTTGCGGTCGTTCACCGAGAGGGTCCGGGTGTCGAACGCGCCCTCCGGCAGACCGGCCCGGGCCGTGGCCACCTCGATGGGTTTCGGATACGGCGAGGAGCCGATCTTCGTGTGCTCGATCCGGCCAGAGATCGGACCGGCGAGGATCTTCTCGTGCAGCTTGATGATGGCATCCATGAGCATCTCCGGCCGCGGTGGGCAGCCGGGGAGGTACATGTCGACCGGGACGATGTGGTCCACGCCCTGCACGATCGCGTAGTTGTTGAACATGCCGCCGCTGCTGGCGCAGACACCCATCGACAGCACCCACTTGGGCTCGGGCATCTGGTCGTAGATCTGCCGCAGCACCGGCGCCATCTTCTGACTCACCCGGCCGGCAACGATCATGAGATCGGCCTGACGCGGGCTGGCCCGGAAGACCTCCATGCCGAATCGGGACAGGTCGTAGCGGCCGGCTCCCGTCGACATCATCTCGATCGCGCAGCAGGCCAACCCGAAGGTCGCCGGCCACAGCGACGAGCGCCGTGACCAGTTGGCGAGCTTCTCGACGCTGGCGAGAAGCACACCGCCCGGCAGCTTCTCCTCTAGTCCCATTCCAGACCTCCACGCCGCCACTCGTAGGCGTACGCGACGAAAATGGTCGCCATGAACAACGCCATCGCGCCGAGACCGAATACCGCCAGACTGTCGAAGGCGACCGCCCAGGGGAAGAGGAAGATAATCTCGATGTCGAAGACGATGAAAAGCATCGCGGTGTTGTAGTACTTCACCGGGAAACGCTGCGGTCCGGCCGGGGCCGGGGAGGGTTCGATCCCGCACTCGTATGCGTCGATCTTCGCACGGTTGAACCGGCGCGGGCCGATCAGCGCACCGGCCGCGACCGAACCGACCGCGAACAGGGCCGCGATCACGAGCAGAACGAGGATCGGCACATAGTTCGAGAGCATGCCGAACTCCTCTCCTTCGAGAGTTTGTTACCGGACGTTGGGGTGAAACGGCTCGCCGGTGAACGGACCGCGAACGGTCCGGACTCGGTCCGCGGAACCAGTGGCCATTTCGGACACGTCAGGCCGCGGGAGCGAGCCGGGTCATCGCGTTGATCAGCCGGTCCATCGCATCCCCTCCCCGGGGGTCGGTGAGATTTGCCATGATCTTGAGAACGAAACGCATGAGGACCGGTCTCGGCAACCCGTAGCGGGTACCGAACGCCATAATCGTCGGATTGCCGATAAGCTGGACGAAGAACCGGCCCAGGGTGTAATAGCCCCCGTACCGGGCCCGCATGAGTTCCGGGTACTGGCCGAGTGCCCGCTCCCGCGCCGGACCATCCGGGCGGGCGAGGGCCTGCACGGCGATCTCGGCGGCGTACCGACCGGATTCGAGCGCGTAGGCGATGCCCTCGCCGTTGAAGGGATTCACCATCCCGCCCGCGTCACCGACCAGCAGCACGCCGTCGCGGTAATGGGGGGTCCGGTTGAAGCCCATCGGCAGGGCGCTGCCACGCACCGGGCCGATGGCGTTGTCCTCGGTGTATCCCCACTCCGGCGGCAATGCGGCGAGCCAGCGGCGCAACAGGTCCCGGTAGTCGGTGTTCTGGAAGGCGTCCGTGGTGTTCAGCAGGCCGAGGCCGACGTTGCTCGTGCCGTTACCGACCCCGAAGATCCAACCGTAGCCGGGCAGCAGCCGGCTCTCGCGCGGCTTGCCCTCCCACAGTTCCAGATGGGACTCGAGGAAGTCGTCGTGCGTGCGGAGGCTGCGGTAGTAGCGGCGGACCGCGACCCCGAGCGGCCGGTCCTCCCGGCGGCGGATACCGAGGGCGAGCGCGATGCGGGCGCTGTTACCGTCCGCCGCGACGACCAATGGCGCCCGGAACGTCACAGGTGCCCGGTCAGTGCCGGTCCTGGCGTGCACGCCGACGACCCGTCCGGTGCGCTCGTCGAGCAGCGGACCGGTCACGGCGGTCCCCTCGTGCAGCCGGGCACCAACCTTCACCGCGTGGCGGGCCAGCAGGTCGTCGAAGTCAAGCCGCGGACGGACCAGGCCGTAGTCGGGCCAGCTCGCCAGCTCCGGCCAGGGCAACTCCAGGCGGACGCCGCCGCCAATGATGCGAAGCCCCCGGTTACGGGCCCATCCGGCCACGGGCGAGGTGTCGACACCCATGTCCACGAGGCTGCGGACGGCCCGCGGGGTCAGCCCGTCGCCACAGACCTTCTCGCGGGGAAAGGTCGTCTTCTCCAGCAGGAGCACGTCGAGCCCGGCGCTGGCGAGATGGTAGGCGGCCGAGGAGCCACCCGGACCCGCGCCGACCACGATGACGTCGGCGTCGGCCTTCGACCGGCCGGCCGCACCATCAGCCCTTGTCGTCGCCATGGTCACGAATTGCTCCGGATCTGCTAGGCCACTCGTCCCGGGGGCGCCCCACCGGGGGCCCTCCACCTGTGTGCTCGTGAAATTCTTCACGAGCGTTCCCGGCGAGTGTAGGCCTTGCACAGGTCAATCGCACCAACCAGGATGCGGCGAAGAACGGACGGGTTGATTTCGTACACCCTATCGCTACCGTGAGCGATAGTTCGCGGCACCGGACGCCCGCCGCCGGGGCTCGGCGGCCGATCGCCATCGTGAGCGGCGGGTACAATCTTCGCCCGATCAGCCTGGATCAGCCCGGATCAGGCCAGCTCACCCGCCTGGTGTCGGTCCGCAACATTCGCCCGGAGCGTGAAGCGCAACGGAGAAACCACGAAGCCGGGCCCCACCGCCCACCGGTGGCCCATATTCGCCCCCGAGGTGGGATCAGCGCCCGTGCGGGGTAGTCCCTCCACAGGTCACCCGAAACGCGGTGGCTCGTCCGCGGTCACCGCCGGTGTCCCGACGACACGGACGCATCATCACCCGAACACCGTCACCCGAACATCATCACCCAAAGCAGCACGGACTGGGAACGAGAGAACGCGATGACCACCGCAGAGACCGTCGTCA